>CACZOZ010000351.1:0-3606 GCA_902782865.1 uncultured Eubacteriales bacterium | reverse complement strand
TTTTCCCGTGATCATATCCAGGAAATGAATTAGTTCGCGCTTTTGAAAGTCGTCCCGTTCTTCCCTGAAATCCATGACCTCGCCCGTGCCCGGGAAGATGATCCGGTTGCCGGCGATATCCCCGAAAACGGTCTCCTTCCGGGTGAACAGCTGGATCTCGCGGATGGTCTTCCTGCCGAAATAATCCAGGTGGAGCTCGACGATCTTGTCCTTATACTCCGCGATATAGACCGCGACATCGTCACTGTCGATCTCCAGATCCGACTTTTTCCCGATAAAGCTCTTCACGCGCTCCGGATCCCCGAACAGGTATGTGAGGTAATCCCACTCATGGATGAGGTCGATGCTCACGCCCCCGCCCAGATCCTTGTGAGCACTGTAGGTGGCGCGGTAGTCCTGCCCCGGCCGCCAGTCGGGAAGATAGCTCGACGAGATGCTACGGACCGAAATGACCTCCGACGGGTCCACATTCTGTTTGATCCACTGGATCACCGCGTTGTACCGGAGCGGCGCGGCCACGTAGTATACCGCGTCCCGCCTGATCCCGAACGCCGCGGCGTCATCGAGCCGGTCCAGAGAGACCACCGGCTTTTCGATGAAGAAGTGCTTTCCCTTATCATGGAACGCCCTGAGCGCATCCAGATGCAGCGCCGTTGGGTTCGTGATGAAGACGGCGTCATAGCCGCAGGGCACATCCGCCGCCGCGGTATAGACATGGGAAATGCCTTCCACAGCTTCCGGGCTCCTGCGGCAGGCGTCCATCTCAAGCGCGATCATACGTTCCCCGCAGACGGTCTTCAGGTTCCGGATATGCCTCCGGGCGATCGAGCCGATCCCGACGAAGCAGACCTTCAATCTGTCCATGCTCATGCCCCCAGCTGATCGATCAAACTCAGGATCTTTTTGTCCTGCTCAAAGCCGTACAGGGGCTCCTTGTGACGGAGCACCACATCGAAGAACTCCCGGATCTCGTTTTTGTACGCGTTCTCCACCACGAAGGCGCGGTACCCTTCCTTGTGCTCGGTCGCCTCGCGCATGACCGCCTTTTCCAGCTGTTTGGAATCTTTATTGTACTCGAAAACACTGTCCGGCGTGCCGTTCCAGGAGATATAGGCGTTTTCCGCGTACGCTTCCAGTTTCCTGACAGCGACGGGCGACACCACATCGACGACGAGCATCCCCTTGCAGCCGCTTTTATGGCGGATCTGGATCATGTAATTGTCATCGAAGCCGATGTTAAGATCCGTCATTTTGTCCGACAGGACCCGGGCCTCTTCCACCTCCCCGAAGGTGCCGGTGAGCCACGGGAGCTCGATCGCCATGATCTCCCGGCAGCCGTTGGTCCTCTTGTCCCCGATGAAAAAGTCCCGGTAATTCTCCCAGGGATGCCAGTCCGGCAGGTACTGGCCGATGTGGTAGATGTAGTTCCACTTCTTTTCCGGATCGATCCGGGACCGGATATAGCGGATCTCCTCCCGGTAGAAAAACGTGGAAGAAAGGAACAGCGTGAGGCCTTTTGACGCGGCCAGGCTCATATTGCGCTCATAGCCGTCCGGCACCAGGTTCAACTCGGTGAACACGTTGATGCCGCGCTCCAGGCACTCGGTGATGATGGGCGCGTGAGACAGGGGCGATGTGCACACAAAGGCGCAGTCCACGGCCTCACCGATCGCCGATAGGCTCTCGCGGCACGGGATATCAAAAAGCCCGGCCGCTTCCGCCCGGCGGTCCTCCCGGCCGTCCACACCGATGATCCCGTAGTCTGGATACATTTCCCGGATAAGGCGTATCCTCCTCTTCCCCATGGATCCCAATCCGATCACTGCGACAGTCATGGCTTTCCCCTCACTTCATATCATAAAAAGTCTTTTTCAGGTCGATCTTCCCCGCGGAAACGGTCTCAAAGATCCTGTCCGCGATCCTCCCGGCGGCGTGCCCGTCGCCGTAGGGGCTCGTGACAGACGCGCATACTTTCCTGTGGGCGTCCGACATCGCCGTCCTGACCGCTTCGATGATGCTGCCGGTATCCGGCGCGCAGTTGATGACACTGTCAGAACGCAGCCGGCCCTTCTGCCGGTCCCCGATATCCACCGTGGGCACATGGAACGCCGGGGTCTCGATGATGCCGCTGGAGGAATTGCCCAGGACGAACTCGGCGTACCGCATCAGGGACAGGTAGCGCCGCACGCCCAGGGACGTGAACACCTTCATGTTCCCGATCGCCCCGGCCGCCTCGTCCAGCAGGGCGTTGATCCGCGCGCCGCCCTGATCCGCGTTGGATTTGGTGACGATGAAGGTGATCTCCGGGAAGGCCCTGACCGCGTCCAGGAACTGAAGGACCGGCCCGTCCACGCTCCCGCCCTCCATGGTCACGGGATGATAGGTGCACAGCGCGTACCGGCATTCGCTCAGGCCGACGCTTTCGAGCGCTTCCCGTCTGGTCATGTCCGCCGCGGTGAGGATATTGTCGATGCTGGTGGAGCCGACATCAAAGACCCGCTCCGGATCCTCGCCCAGCTGGATGACGCGTCTCCTGCTTTCCTCATTCGTGACGAAATGCAGGTAGCTGATCTTGGTGATGGAATGACGGATCCACTCGTCCAGCGCGCCCTGGGTGGTGTCCCCGCCGCACAGGTGGAACACCGGGGTCCTCGTATTGCCGGCGGCGACAGCGACCGCCAGGGCCTCATACCGGTCACCGAGCAGCACCACCCCGGAATACTGTTCCTCCAGGAACAATTCGGTGAATTTGACCAGCGCGTCCGCCTGGTTTTTTGAGATGTCCAGTTCGGACCCGGAACGGACGGGGATCGGGATCCGGCGGTCGATCCTCTCGGTGATCTCACGCACCGTCATCCCGTAATCCTCGCTCAGATGCGTGCCCGTGACCACCAGGTGCACGGTAAAGCCCTGATCCTCATACCGCCTCAGCGCCCTGATCACCGGGGAAAGGAGCCCGTATTCCGCCCGGGTAGCCGTCACAACGGCGATCTTCTTCATAGCTCGATCAATTCGTCCTCTTCAAAGTCACGCACGGCTCTCGTCCCCAGCACTTCCGGCCACCGCATCGCGCTGATCCCCGTGCCGGGACGCTTCACCGTGATATTGTCCTCGCTCAGGATCTCCCCCGCCCGGATCGGCTTTGAGGCCACGATGCTCTTGCGGGCGACAATGATGTTCTTTCTCTCGGACGGTGAGGGCGTTTTCACGCCGGTCCCGAGGGCCTTCTCGATATGCCGGATGGCTGTCACCATCGATTTAAGCTCCTGGGGCTCCAGGCTGGCCTTGTGGTCCGGCCCTTCCATGTTCCGGTCCAAAGTGAAATGCTTCTCGATCACCACGGCCCCCAGCGCCGCGGCGGCGATGGGCACCTCGATGCCTTGGGTGTGATCCGAATATCCCGTTTCCAGGCCGAAGGCGTCCCGCATGGTCAGCATCGCTTTTAAGTTGACGTCCTCATAGGGCGTGGGGTACTCGGTGTTGCAGTGCAGCAGCCGGATCTCCCCCGTGCCGTTTTCTTTAAGGACCCGGACCGCCGCGGCGATCTCGTCCATATCGCACATGCCCGTGGACATCACCACCGGCTTTCCCGTTTTCGCGATCGCC
>CACZOZ010000350.1:0-3089 GCA_902782865.1 uncultured Eubacteriales bacterium | reverse complement strand
TGCCAGAGAGACTTCACGTCGTGGGTGACGATGCCCTGCCGCTCAAAAAGCGCCCCGAGGGCTTCCATGGCCCCGTCGAAGGTGATCCCCGAGGAGAGCAGACTGTCGTCAAAATCGAAGGCGACGCATTCATCGCCCCAGGCGACGCTCCCCTTCTGCGCGGTGATGTATACGGCCGCTTCCCCCCGGATGTCCCCGATGGCTCCGGTCAGCTCCTCCATCCGGGTGATCACGCGGGGCTCCGGGAGCGCTTCGGCGGGCACATCAGGCTCGGCAGGCGCGCCGCCGGACAGTTTCCTCACCCGGTCCCGGACGCCCCTTAACTGATAGCGGACAAACAGGCCGTCCGCGTCGGTCATATGGTCCGTCAGCCACTTCTCCGGCTCGAAGGGCACGGGCGCCTCCGGGCGGATGGTGGCCAGCTGTTTCGAAAAACGGGCCAGGTCCGCGTTCGCGCGGATCTTCTCGCCCAGCTTGCCGGATATCCGATCTCCCGCGGCGAGCACCGACTCCAGGTCGTGATACTCGCTCAGCAGCTTCACGGCGGTCTTCTCCCCCACGCCGGGCACACCGGGGATATTGTCGCTGCTGTCCCCCATCAGGCCTTTAAGATCCGTGATCTGCTCCGGGGATACGCCGTAGATCTCCCTGACCAGGGCCGGCGTGAACAGGAGCGTGTCGGTGATGCCCTTGCGGGTGAAGAGCACGGAGCTCACATCCGACACCAGCTGCAGCGCGTCCCTGTCCCCGGTCAAAAGGATGGCCTCCAGGTCCCCGCCCCGGCATTTCGCCGCCAGGGTGCCCAGGATATCGTCCGCCTCCCAGCCCGGCGCGGACAGCACCCCCAGCCCCATCCCGGAAAGGATCTCCCGGATCAGGGAGAACTGGCTGATCAGTTCCGGCGGCGTGGGCTTCCGGCCCGCCTTGTATCCCGAGTAGATCTGATGCCGGAACGTCGGGGCCTTCTCGTCAAAAGCCACCGCCGCGTACCGGGGCGAGTGATCCTCCACGGCCTTGAGGAGCATCATCAGGAACCCGTGGACCGCGTTGGTATACACCCCGTCGTTGTCCAGAAGGGGCAGGGCATGGAACGCCCTGTGCATCAGGCTGTTGCCGTCGACCACCAATAACCGCTCCCGCATGGCTCTTCCTCCGCAAATATGTCTTTTGTCAGTATATCATATGAAGGAAAATTTGACAAAAAAATTTCGGCACCGCCGATTTGCCGCGCAAAAGGATTGACCTGTTAACAAAAATGTAATATACTGCATGTGGAAGTTTGTTTCCGTTTTTTTGGAGTGTCCTTTTTGAGCCGATGAGCGTGTCAGATAAGAAAGTCAGAAAGATGGAGGGATAGTATGACGAAGCACCGCGCCGCCCGCACGATCCTGTGCGCTTTGCTGATATGCGCCCTGATCCTGCCCATGATCCCGCTGGGGAGCATGGCGGATACCGCGCGCTACGGCAGGATCAATGCCGACAAGGTCCGGTTCCGCAAGACCGCCAGCACCATGGAAGGCAGCGAATGGTGGTGCCTCCTGGACACGGGCTGGGTCCTTCTGATCCGCGGGGAGCTGACCGCCAGCCTGAGCGACTGGTACGCAGTGACCGCCAATATCCCCGGCAGCAACGGCACGGTGTACGACGGCTACATCATGCGCGAGTTCCTGACGGAGATGAGCGCGTCCGACGTCACCGCGTTCCTCAACGATCCGTATCAGCCCAACGGCGAGCCCGCCTATACCGGCAGCGGGAGCGCCCCGACGGCCGCTCCCATCGACGGCGGGACGACCCCGCCGCCCACGACCAAGGGACCGACCCAGGCCCCCGGCAAGCCGATCCTGGGCTACATCAAGCTGATCAAAGAGGGCGTCAATCTCCGCAAGACCCCCAACGGCGGCACCCTGACCCCCAACGAGAAGGACTGGCTGCACCAGAGCACCGTGCTGCCCTATTTCGCCAATCCCGTGGCCAACGGCGGTTATGACTGGATCTACGTCAGATACAACGACATGTACGGCTATATCCGGTCCGACTGCTATGAGTTCACCACCGCGCCGGTGATCACCCCGACCCCCACTCCCACCGCGGTCCCCGGCCCCACGCCGACCCCCGACAACGATTCCAGCGGTTTCGCCCTGATCACGGCCGAAGGCGCCGTGCTGCGGGAGACCCCGAGCGCGGACGGCAGGGCCATCACCGCCCTGAGCTACGGAACGGTGGCCGCCGTGCTGAGCGAGACCAGTGACATGCTCCGCATCAGCTGGAACGGCACCGTGGGATATGTGCTCAAGACCGACGCCCACGTGCTGACCAAGTCGGAATACGAGCAGATGTTCGGCACCATCACGCCCACCCCGTACGTGACCCCGTCGGACCACACCCCGATCCCGGGCACGGTCATCCTGGGCTATATCAAGCTGATCAAGGAGGGCGTCAATCTCCGCGAGACCCCCAACGGCGAGACCCTGACCCCCGATTCCGCCGACTGGCTGCACAAGAGCACGATACTGCCCTATTACGCCATGCCCGTGGAAAAGGCCGGCTACAACTGGATCTACGTCAAGTACAAGGACATGTACGGCTATATCCGGTCCGACTGCTATGAGATCACCTCGACCCCGGACGTGACGCCCACGCCCACGGCCGAGCCCGTGCTGGGCGGCTACGTACGCCTGATCAAGAGCGGCGTCAATGTCCGCCGGAGCCCGGACGGCACCTCGATCGGCCGCCTCAACGCGGGCACGATCATGCCCTATTACGGCATCGACCTGGTGGGGAAGGTGACCTGGTACTATGTCTTCTCTTCCGACCTCGGCCAGTTCGGCTACGTGATGGGCACCACGTGCGAGATCGTGACGGGACCCACCCAGGATCCTTCTGTCACCACGCCTCCCCCGCCTCCCACCACGCCCGCGGGACCCACCGATCCGCCGGTGACCGTGACCCCCACGCCCACCCCCACGCCTTCCGTCATCGACGCGTACGTCATGACCACGGCTGACAAGGTCTACCTGCGCTCCCAGGCCTCCACCGCCTCCGACCCCCTGGGCCAGATCCCCTCCAAGGGCGCCGTGCTCCAGATGCGG
>CACZOZ010000349.1:0-6960 GCA_902782865.1 uncultured Eubacteriales bacterium | reverse complement strand
GAGATGACGGACAAGGACTTCATCTCCATCGCCAACGCCCAGGCCTGGGACGAGGAGAACCGGGACATCTCCCTGACGAAGGTCAGCCACGACATCAAAAACGCCCCCGGGGTCTACAACATCACCTTCGGCACCGATAAAAAGACCGAAGTGACGGTCAAGGTCTACGTGGTCCATCCTGAATACGTGGAGGACGCGCGGCACAATATCGGCATCAGCGCGCTGGATTTCTTCATCACGCCGGATGAGATCAAGGAATCCATGGCCATCTCCACCGACCTGAAGACCTGGGCCAGCGCCGAGGCCTGGAACCTGCAGGATGACTCCAGCATCGAGATCACCTCGGTCAAGTTCGACTTCGACCCGGCGACGATCACGGAAGGCTCCTACGACATCACCTTCTCCACCCAGGGCCGTGAATACAAGGTGGAGACCACCGCCGCCCACGAGGAAGGCGACAGGATCGGGCTGGATTTCGGCCCGGACGAGATCCACGTCATGCATAAGGAAGTGACGGACGTATGAGATCATTTTTCCGCATGACCTATCCCTACATCCTGTGGATCGCCGTGTTCATCGTGGCTCCGATGATCATGATCCTGCTCTATGCCCTGTCCCGCACCGGCAACAGCACGCTCACCTTCCAGTTCACCCTGGAGAATTTCGGGCGGTTTTTCTCGGACAGCACCTTCATGCGGGTGCTCCTGACCAGCCTAAGGATCGCGCTGATGACGACGGTATTCTGCCTGCTGGTGGGCTATCCGGCGGCCTTCTTCATCTCGCGCCTGAGCGAGCGCAACCAGACGATGATGGTGCTGCTGCTGACACTGCCCATGTGGATCAACATGCTGCTCAAGACTTACGCCTGGCGCGGCATCCTGCTCAATTTCGACCTGGCCAGCGAAGCGAAGGTGTTCATCGGCATGGTGTATGATTTCCTGCCGTATATGATCATCCAGATCCACACCTCCATCGCCAAGCTGGACAGCAACCTGATGGTGGCCTCCTATGACCTGGGCGCCAACAAGTGGCAGACTTTCCGCAAGGTGATCCTGCCCCTGAGCGTTCCCGGCATCATTTCCGGCATCACGCTGGTGTTCCTGCCGGCGGTATCCAGCTTCGTCATCCCCAAGCTGCTGGGCGGCGGCGACTACGTGCTGATCGGCAATCTGATCGAGATCTACTTCCTGACCGCCGGGGACTGGAACTTCGGCAGCGCCATCTCTCTCATCATGGCACTGATCATCATCGCGTCAATGTGGCTGACCAGGAAACTGGACAGGAACGGACAGGAGGACTGAGGTATGGAAAAACGCAGATCGAAATGGTCCCTGCTGACCAACGGTTATCTCATCCTGGTGCTCCTGTTCATCTACCTGCCCATCGGATACGTGGTGCTGTTCTCCTTCAACGAGAGCAAATCACTGACCAATTTCACCGGGTTCTCCCTGCGCTGGTATGAGAACATGCTGCAGGACGAGACCATGCTGCAGAGCATCTACTACACCCTGCTGACGGCGGTGATCGCCACGGCGGTATCCACCGTGGTGGGGACCGTGGCGGCCATCGGCCTCTCCAAGGCCAGGCCCCTGGTGCGCAGCCTGATCCTGGAGGTGAACAACCTGCCGGTGATGAACCCCGATATCGTCACGGCAATCGGCCTGATGCTGCTGTTCATCTCCACCAAGATCCAGCTGAGCCTGACCACCCTGATCCTGGCGCACATCACTTTCTGTGTGCCCTATGTGATCCTCACCGTGATGCCCAAGCTCCGCCAGCTGGACGACAATGTAGCCGAAGCCGCGCTGGACCTGGGCGCGACGCCCTTCCAGGCACTCACGAAGGTGATCCTGCCCCAGATCTATCCGGCGATCCTCTCCGGCGCCCTGATCGCCTTCAGCATGAGCTTCGACGACTTCGTGATCTCGTTCTTCACCGCCGGCGTGGGCATCAACAACATATCCATGTATGTCTACTCGATGAAGCGGTACAACCCCAGTGTGAACGCGCTGTCCACCCTGATCGTGGTCGTGGTGACCCTGATCCTGGTGGCCGTGAACATCATCCCCCGTCTGAAAGACAGGAAAAACAACGAAGAGGAGGACATGTAAGATGAAAAAGATCCTGACCGCCCTGCTGATCCTGTGCCTGCTCGCGCCCGCCCTGAGCCTCGGTGAAGGGTATGACCCGGTGAAGGAATTCGGCAGCAACGTGCTGAACGTATACAACTGGGGCGAGTACATCGACAAGCAGGTGCTCACCAATTTCCAGAAAGAGTACAAGGTGAAGATCAACTACTCCCTGTTCTCCTCCAACGAGGAAATGTACACCAAGCTCCTGAGCAACGCGTCCTACGACGTGCTCATCCCCAGCGACTACATGATCGAACGCCTGATCCGGGAAAAGAAGCTCCAGCCCCTGGACAAGACTGTGGTGACGAGCCTTGACAGCCTGGTGGACGGCGTCAGGAACCTGGACTATGATCCGGACAACACCTATTCCGTCCCCTATCTGTGGCAGACCGTCGGCATCCTGTATGACCAGACGAAGATCGACCCGGAAAAAGTGGAGGAACTGGGCTTTTCCATCTTCCTGGATCCCGAATACAGCGGCCACACCTATATGTATGACTCCGAGCGCGACGCCTTCATGATCGCCTTCAAGGCGCTGGGCTATTCCGCCAACACGGAAGACCCGGAGGAGATCACGGCGGCCTACAACTGGCTGCGCGAGATGGACAAGGCCGTGCACCCCGCCTATGTGACGGACGAGGTCATCGACGCCATGATCAACGGCGAGAAGTGGCTGGCCCTGGTCTACAGCGGTGACGCCGCCTATATCATCTCCGAAAACGAGGATATGGCCTACTGCATGCCCAAGGAGGGCACCAACGTGGCCGTGGACGCCATGGTGATCCCCGCCAACGCCACCAACCCCAAACTGGCCAACGTGTTCATCGAGTACATCCTGCAGTATGAGAACAGCCTGATGATCTCCGAGGAAGTGGGTTACGCCTCCCCCAACGCCCAGGTGCTGGAGGAGCTGAGCAGCCCGGGCGGCACCTATTTCGAGAACTCCGCCTACGTGCCCAGGTCCGGCTATGAGAAGGACGAGATGTTCCATGACAACGAGGTCCTCAAAAAGCAGCTCTCCGAGCTGTGGATCAAGGTCAAGCTGCACGAGTAGTCTTTAAAAAACAGGATCTTCTTCAGGCCCGGCCCGAGCCGCGGCCTGTGAAAAGAGGCAGAATGCGTACCTTGAAGCGTCTATCCATCCTGATCGTGATCGTGCTCCTCGCGGGGATCGGCACCGCCGCCCCGGAGGAGTACGTCACTTTGCAAAAGGGCGTGTCGGGCCCCGGCGTGCTCAGGCTGAAGCAGGCCATGTATTACCTGGGCTACTTCACCAGCCTGAACCTGTCGGACGGCTATAACGACGTGATGGTCCAGCGGGTCAAAATGCTCCAGAAGAACAACGGCCTTGAGGAGGACGGCATCGCCACCCCCGAGCTGCAGGCCCTGGTCTACTCCGGGAACTGTATCCCGGCTCCCAACGCGCCGGCCCCCACGCCCCTCCCTACCGAGCCCCCCGCGCCGCTGTCGCCCGAGGGCCTTCCCCAGGACATGCCGGAATGCGACGAAAAGGGCCTGCTCAAAGGGGACGGGGAATACATCTATATCGACGCCGACACGGGGCTGTGGATCTATAAGAGCGCCGTGCTCTCCGTGGTCATCAAGCGTTTCATCGCGCAGACCGACAGGCTGGTCTGGTTCGAGCTGGACATCGTGTGCACGCCCGAATCCCCGATGAAGACCTACCTGTCCCCCGGCAGGATCCCCGGCAAAGCCTACAAAAGCCCCATCGCCCTGTCCAAGGACAACAACGTGATCCTGGGCATCACCGATGATTTCTTCGGCCACCGCCTGAACAACAACAAGCGCACCGGCATCGTGGTGCGTCAAGGCGCCGTGATCGGCAATCAGACCATCGCCAGCGACCGGGAGGGCTTCCCCAACCTGGAAGTGCTCGCCCAGTTCGAAGACGGCAGCCTGAAATGCTACCGGAGCGCCGAGTATACCGCCCAGGAGTACATCGATATGGGCGCGGTGAACACCTTCGCCTTCGGCCCCATCCTGATCAGCGACGGGCAGATCGATCAGCGGGTGTTCAGCAAAAACTATTACCACTACCGGGAGCCCCGGTGCGCTCTGGGGATGATCGAGCCGTATCACTACGCGGCAGTGATCGTCAAAGGGCGCGTCAACGATTCCAGGGGCATCTATATGGACTGGCTCGCCGAGCGGCTGTATGCCCTGGGCGCCGTCGAGGCGCTGAACCTGGACGGCGGCGGCACCGTCGCCCTGGTGTTCATGGGCCAGATCCTGAACAAGACCACCAAGAATCTGCGCAATGTGACGAGCATCATCGGCTTCGGACAGACAACGGGCGAACCCGGGAAAGAGTGACGCGCCGTGTATACCTACGCACAGATCATGAGGATCCTGCAGCCCAAAGTGGGCAGCCGCATGCTGCCCTACCTGGAGGACGCCTGTCAAAAGGTGCTGAGCCGGTTCGCCGGCTTCAGCGGCCGGGACGATCTTGACGATCTGACGCGCTGGCTGGAAACGTTTCTCTACAGCCGGGTGCGCGACGTGACGATGGGCCGCATGATCGCCGGGCTGGACGACGGATCCCTCGCGGCCCTCAGGGTGAGCGATTTCAAAGTCATGGCCGACGAGATGCTGTACCTGCTGTTTTCTTCCTTCCCGAAGGACGCCCGGCACCTGATCATGCTCCGGGAATACAGCATGCATCACGAGAGCCTTTCCGCGCTCAGAGCCCTGTATGTCGATTTCCGCCTCTTGATTTCCGACCAGGAAAGAAATATGATAAAGAAGGTCATCCTCCACTACCCCGAAGCGAGACTGAAGGATTGGCTCGATCGATCACCACAGGAGGAATAAACCTTGCCGAAGATCATATCCGTCGTGAACCAGAAGGGCGGCGTGGGAAAGACCACCACCAGCATCAACCTGGCCGCCTGTCTGGCCTACAATAACGCCAAAGTCCTGCTCACGGACCTGGATCCCCAGGGAAACGCCACCAGCGGTCTCGGGCTGCGCGCGGGAAAAAGAAGCGTGTACGAAGTACTGATCCAGGATGAGCCCCTGGACAAAGCGGTGCTCGACACCCGGCAGAAGCGCCTGAAAGTGCTGCCGGCGGACATCCGCCTGTCCGGTGCCGAGCTCGAGCTGGCGGAAATGCCCGGGCGGGAGTACCGCCTCAGGGAAAAACTGAGAGAAGCCGCCCTCCCCTATGATTATGTTTTCATCGACTGCCCGCCGTCACTGAACCTGCTGACCGTCAACGCCCTGACCGCTTCCGACTCGGTGCTCATCCCCATCCAGTGCGAGTACTACGCCCTGGAGGGCGTGACCTCCCTGGTGAACACCCTGAACCGGGTCAGGAAGGGGCTCAATCCGGGCCTTAAGATCGAGGGGATCGTACTGACCATGCTCGACGGGCGGACCAATCTGGGGCTCCAGGTTGTATCCGAGGTCAAAAAACATTTCAAAGGCGCGGTATACACCAGCGTGATCCCCCGGAACGTGAAGCTGAGCGAAGCGCCGAGCCACGGCCTGCCCATCCATCTGTACGATCCAAAGTCCAAAGGCGCCGAAGCCTACAGCGCCCTGGCACGGGAATTCACGAAGAAACAAGGAGCCAGAACATGAAGAAAAGCGGCCTGGGACGCGGCCTCGACGTGCTGCTGCCGTCCCTTGATACTGACGCCGGGCAGGACGATACCCGTCAGGTGCCCATCCATCTGCTGGATCCCAATCCCTTCCAGCCCCGCAAGACCTTCACTCAGGAAAGCCTGAACGCCCTGGCAGACAGCATCCGCAGCGCCGGCCTGATCCAGCCCATCCTGGTGATGGAGACCGGTGACCGGTACCGGATCATCGCCGGGGAAAGGCGTTTCAGAGCCGCCAGGATCGCGGGCCTGAGGGAAGTACCGGTGGTCATCCGGCAGTTCACCGACGACCAGCAGCTGGAGATCGCCCTCATCGAAAACCTGCAGCGGGAGGATCTCAATCCCATCGAGGAAGCCCAGGCCGTCAGCGATCTGATACGCCGGTGCCGCTACACACAGGAAGCCGCCGCGGAAAGGCTGGGGATGAGCCGCCCCCGGCTCACCAACAGCTTAAGGCTGCTCTCCCTGCCGGAAGACATCAAAGAGCTGGTGGTCTCGGGAAAGATCAGCGCCGGCCATGCCCGCGTGCTTTGCGGCATCACCGATCCCGGAAAGCAGAGGGAACTGGCCGCCCGCACGGTCAGCGATGCCCTGAGCGTGAGGCAGCTGGAAGAGCTCGCCGCCAAAAAGGACAGACCCGCGGCGAAAAAGCCGGTGACCAAGATGAGCCTGGAACTGAAGGACCTGCAGGAACAGCTCAGCCGCCGTTTCGGGATGAAGACCGTCATCGCCGGCAGCGAAGACAGGGGCCGGATCACGATCGCCTACTCATCCCGGGAAGAGCTGGAGAGCCTGATGGATCTCCTGGAAGACCGATAAAAGGCGGTCTCCCCCAGTGCCGCGCGGAAAAAACGCGCGGCGCTTTTTTATACCTGCTCTGAACAACATTTGACCAAATTTTCCTGTTGACAAAGAGACCCTGTTCGCATAAAATACAAGGGTATGCGGGTGTAGCTCAATGGTAGAGCTCCAGCTTCCCAAGCTGGCTACGTGGGTTCGATTCCCATCACCCGCTCCATTCCGGCGCAGCTGCCGGGTTGTAGTCGGCCGGATGAAGCCCGGCACAAAAAGCGTTATCGATTGAGGAGGAATGCAGCATGGCAAAGGAACATTTTACTCGCACGAAGCCCCATGTTAACATCGGCACCATCGGCCACGTGGACCATGGCAAGACGACGTTGACGGCGGCCATCACCATGGTGCTG
>CACZOZ010000348.1:0-4957 GCA_902782865.1 uncultured Eubacteriales bacterium | reverse complement strand
CGTCCGTCTCAAAGACCACGTCGCCCTTTTCGGCTGTCAGCCTGACCACCGGGACCATGGCCGTAGGGATCCGGACCGCCCGCTCGCTGAAGTACAGGCTGTCGTCGTTCTGGGCCTGCTCGCCGGGGCCCTGCCGCAGGCGGTACTGGTCCTCGGTGCCGGGGAAACGCTTCGCCGCGACGCCGCTGGCGGCGGACTGGTCGATGGGCCCCGTAAAGATCAGCACGCGGTCGTCCTTTTTCCATGTGTCCAGGGCCCGCAGCCGCTCTTCGGTCCAGCGGCAGACACCGGAAAAGACGGCCGCCCGGTATCCGGCGGGATCGATCCGCGTCAGGTCGCTGATCATATACAGCCTGTAGGGCGCGCCGATAAAGCCCAGCTCCTTCCACAGGATGTGGTTCGCCAGCGCGCTCAGCCCGCCCTCGGGCACCAGGCGCCAGAACATTTCGTCGTCCATGAACAGGACGGTCTCGGCCGCGGAAGGGCTGCCGCCGCTCAGCGCGTGGGCGGTATAGATCTCACAGGCCTTCCGGTGGAAGGCCATCAGCCTTTCGTCCCGATACCATCCGCCCCACATGTCGAACCACCAGACGGCGGTATTGTTCGTCAGCACCCGGGAAAAGGCCTTCAGCATCTGGCCCAGGGAGCCCTCCACGGTGTCCGGGCCCCACCAGACGGGGCCGTCATAGGCGCGGCACACAATGGGGTCCGCCTTTTTCATGCACTGGCTGATGGGCCTGCTCAGGCACGTGCGCACGTCCGCCTCCAGGAACCAGGGTTTCCCGTGGAGGGCGGCGGAGTCAGTGGAGCCCTGGGCCTGCCAGTCGATGCCCGGCGCCCGGTTGTCGGTATACACGAAGGGGCTGGCGAGGAAATCGATCTCGTCGCTCCGGAACACGATATCCGCGGCGTGATGCCCGCTCTCCGGCCCGCCGGCCAGGTATCCGCAGAAGGCGCCGATCACCTGGCGGCGGCCCGTCACGCGCTTGGCGGCGGCGCACAGGCTGACCGCCGCGCGGGAGACGGCCTCGTTCATGAATTCGTAGTGGTCGATGGTCTCTCTTTCGAGCTCCCCGTCCCTGATCTCGCCGTCCGCGGCGAACAGGCGCTTAAAGGGGGCGGGGATCCGGATGTCCTCAAAGGAGCGGACGGGCCGGCCCCAGGCTGAGGAGACTTTGGCGGTATCGCCGCGGTATTTCTCCTTCACCCAGAGGCGGAAGGCCTCCTCAGCCGGCCGGGAATAGTCCGTCATCTGTCCGGCGCGGTGGCTGGGGCGGAGGAATTCCTCCGTATTCCCGGCGGCCATGTGCCAGCCGGCGATGTATCTGTCCCAGCCGCTCTTTTTGACCCAGGCGGTGAGATCACGGAACATCTCCTCCACGTCCTCCAGCCATTTCCGGCTCAGGAAGCTCTGATGGAGGGGCGTGCCGTGGGCGTCCCGGCACAGTTCACCGGGGTTCAGCGCGTCCCACCAGGAAGGCGCCTCCACCATCAGGCGGGGGATGATGAAGATCTCGCCCGGCCTGCTCTCGCCGGTGATGCGCCTCAGGTCCGCGTCCACCTCGGAAAAGTCATACTGCCCGATGCCCTTCCAGAAGCCGCCGCGGAAGGGCCGGATGCCGCTGCGCTGGTTGATGCCCCGGTCTCCGGCGTACACCGTGCAGAAGAACAGGCGTATGCCCGCTTTTTTGAAGGCCTCATAGTCCGCGTTCTCCGGCTGGTAGGTCAGGTACCCGTACAGGGGCAGCCTTTCCCCGTTGACTTCCAGCAGGAACGTGTTCTCATTGCGTACGATCTTGCTGTCCGGCATGGATATCCCTCCTTGGCGGCATCCCGTCCGCGTAAAGTTATTTTGTTTTTTCGTCCTCCCGGGCAGGCCCGGCATAATTCAGGCACATCATCGTCAGGTCGTCGAACTGCTCGGCGGTGCCCACGAAATCGTCCACCCGTCTCCGCACGGTGTCCAGGGTGTCCTTGGGAGACGCCCCGGGATCCGAGTTCAGGGCTTCCAGCACCCGGTCCGTCCCGAACATGTTTTTGCCGTTGTCGTTGGCTTCCGTCAGGCCGTCGGTGTACACGAACAGTTTCGCTCCCGGCTCCAGGGTGATCTCGTAATCCGTGAACGTGACGCCCTCCATGCCGCCGAGCACGAAGCCGTGCTTGTCTTTCACGATCTCGAACTCGCCTCCGGGGCGGCGGAGCATCGGATATTCATGCCCGGCGTTGGCGGCCCGAAGGGTGCCCGTGGAGATCTCCAGGACGCCGAACCAGACGGTCACGAACATCATGACCTGGTTGTTGGCGCAGATGGCTTCGTTGGTGTCGGCGAGCACCTGGGCGGGGGTCCTGCCTTTTTTGGCGTTATGGGCCAGGATGATCTTGGAGATCATCATGAACAGGGCGGCGGGCACGCCCTTGCCGCTCACGTCCGCTATGACCAGGCCCAGATGGTCGTTATCGATCATGAAAAAGTCGTAAAAGTCCCCGCCCACTTCCTTGGCCGGGTCCATTTCGGCGTAGATATCGAATTCCTTCCGGTCCGGGAAGGGCGGGAATTTGTCCGGCAGCATGGAGGACTGGATCCGGCTGGCCAGGTCCAGCTCCGTGCCGATGCGTTCCCTTTCGGCGGTGATGGCCTGGATATGGGCCGTATAGTCGTCGATCTCCTTGCTCAGGTCCGTCACGTCCAGGGCCAGCTGGCCGATCTCGTTGCTGCTCCTGATGCGCGACAGATCCTCGATGACCGCCGCGCTGTCCTTGTTCTGCCGGTACAGGCGGATGTTCCTCTGCACCTTTCTCAGGGGCTGGAGCACGAAAAACGATATCATCGCCAGGCAGATCATGGACAGGACCACCTGGAACGCCATCGTGAAGGTGGTGTCCCGGGCCGTCTGCTGGTCCACGCTGGCGTTGAGCCCGGTCAGGTCGTAGGTCATGCCCACCAGCACGGTATACTCGCCGATCGTGTCCATATAGGCGTAATAATCCACATAGTCTCCGGCTCTCACCAGGTGGCTCGCGTTCTCCCGGACTCCCCGCAGGACCGCCTGCTGGGCTTTCCCGACGGGTATCGTATGGCCGAGGGTGAATATATCCGTGTCGCCGGTACCGCGTACGGCGCCGGGCTGCGCCGCGCTGAACAGGAAGAACAGGCTGTCATAGGGCTCGCCGGTCATCGCGCAGTACAGGTAAGCCGGCTTGTGGGCCTGCATGATCTGGTTCAGGCGGGTGACCAGCCAGGAGTATATGATCTCCGCGCTCAGTTTCTTGTCCTCTTCCGGCAGGGCGGAAAAAGTCTCCGCGCGGGCGTATTTCAGGATCAGATCGGGCTGATGATCGCGCAGCCGGGCGTATTTCTGCCAGGTCACTGTCCCCGGAGCGTATATGTCGTCGTATTCGATGTCCATCTCCGCGTAATGGTTGTGCCAGTAGCCGATCATCCACTGATACGCAGGGTACTCCATCACGGCCATTTTCACCTCGGCGGAGATCCGTCCCGCGAGGGATTCCGTCTGCTTTCTGATAGCCGTACCGGTCAGTCTGCGCTGGGTGAGATGGTAAAAAATGCCTGTCAGGATCACGCTCAGGGCGAAAAAAACCGCCACCTGCCGGATGATGCCGATCCGCGGTCTTGTTCCGGTCTTCACGCTTGTTTCCTCCTTCGCGGGATGCTTTTCGTCCATCGGGTATTGTACCATCCCGGGCCGCCGAGGGCAATGTGTCGGCGCGATTTTTTGGCTGATATGCCGGATAAAAAAGGGGTCGGGTCTTTCCCTTTGGGCGTTCATCCTGTATAATAGCGGCAGACCATATGTCACAGAAGCATCGGGGAGGCAGCGGGTGTGAAGCGTTTGAAGGAAAGGCCCTGGTTCAATTATACGGTCGCCGCGTGCATCGCGGTGACGCTGTATGTCGTCCTGACACATCTTTCCGACGTGCATGAGGGGATCCGGACTTTTTTGGGGTACTTCAGGCCTGTGATCCTCGGGTGCGTCATCGCGTACTGCATCAATCCGCTGTCAAAGCTGTACAGCCGCAGCGTTTTCCGCCGGATCAGGAAGGAGAAGATCCGTGAAACGTTTTCCATCATCCTCGCGTTCCTCACGGTGATCCTCTTCCTGACGTTCCTGATGCTGCTCCTCATCCCGCAGCTGATCGCCAGCGTCCGCCTGTTCGTCGCCAATCTGGACGGGTACGTGGCCACGGCGAACGCCATGCTGGAGCGGCTCGGCGTATCCGCTTCCGTTCTGAACCTGGACGGCCTGATCAGTTCATCCGAAGCGCTTTTGAGCTCGGCCAGGGACTACATCAAAAATAACATCAACACGATCCTGTCCACGTCCGTCGACGCCGGCAAAGGCGTTTTGCAGTTCCTGATCGCCTTCCTGCTGTCGATCTATCTGCTCACCGCGAAGAACCGCCTGAAGAACAGCGGGGACCGCCTGCTCCGGGCTTCCGTAAAAGGGCAGAAGTATGACAGGGTCATGGACATTATTTCACGCAGCAACAAGATCCTGAACCGATACATCGCCTTCAATCTGCTGGACAGCCTGATCATCGGCCTTGTGAACGCGCTGTTTATGACGGTGCTGGGCATGCCCTATGTCGGCCTTGTTTCTTTCGTGGTGGCCGTCACCAATCTGGTCCCCACCTTCGGCCCGATCGTCGGCGCGGGCATCGGCGTATTCATCCTCCTTCTGGTGGAGCCCTGGTACGCGCTGGCGTTCGTCATATTCACGGCCGTGCTGCAGAGCGCGGACGCTTACCTGATCAAGCCCAAGCTGTTCGGGGATTCCCTCGGGGTCTCGGCCCTGTGGATCCTGATCGGCGTGATCGTCGGCGGCAGGATGTTCGGGATCGTCGGGATCCTCCTGGCCATCCCCGGCGTCGCTATCCTGGATATGCTGTACAAGGATTACGTCATGCCCTGGCTCGAAGCCAAGGGGAAGTGATCCGG
>CACZOZ010000347.1:0-3672 GCA_902782865.1 uncultured Eubacteriales bacterium | reverse complement strand
GATTCCTCCCCCGTAGGCTGCCAGTAGCGCGTCAAAGTTTGAGCGGGAGGCTCCTCGGGCGCGTCCAGGATCGTGACCCGGACCTGAGAAAAGTGCTCCGGATAAGGCCGGGTATAGAAAGTGAGCACATAGTCCCCCGGAGCGAACCGCGAGCCGGTCTGCGTCTTCGCGTTCCAGCGGAACACCTGCGGCCCTGACATGGCCTGGACGGTGACCGTGTGCAGCACCTCGTCCGGCTCATCCGCCGCGGCGATGTCCACCGTCACGCTCATATTGTCAAAGGTGCAGAAATAATCGATGCCCAGCGCGCCGTCCTCGGGATAGAACGCTTCCTGCCAGGGAGTGGCGAAGGCCACCACAGCGCAGGGATTGGTGAAAGTCACGTTGAGGGCGGCCGTATCCTCGGTGCCGTCATCGCGCACCAGCACCGCCCTCACCACGGCTCCCGTGTCCCGGATGGGACACTCGCCGTTCTCCCACAGGCCGTCCCAGGCCACCTGGGTGGTCCCCGCGAAGACAGGCTCGCACAGCAGGACCCTTCCCGGTACACCGCCGAAATAATCCACGGAGACCGTCAGGATACCCGGCACCTGAGACGTGATCTCAAGATCCGCCCCCTCATACGGACGGACTTTCTTTGGGCCCGTGAGTTCAAGGGCCATGGAGGAGGCCGTCAGACAGATCAAAAAGACCGCCGCGAAAAGGATGGTACGTTTCAGCATGTTCGTTTCTCCCGGGCAAAGCGATCGAAGTGACTGGGCGGGATCGGCTGCCGCCCGATCAAACCAGCTCGCAGGCGATCCGGGATGCCAGGCGGACGTTGTTGAGCACCAGCTGGATATTGCTCTTCAGGCTCTCCCCTCCGGTGAGCTCGGTGACCCGCGCCAGAAGGAAGGGCGTGATGGCCTTGCCCTTGACGCACCGCTCATCCGCTTCCTTAAGGGCCTGCGAGATGGCTCTGTCGATCTCCTCACCGGGCATGGCGTACTCATCGGGGATCGGGTTGGTGATCAGCATGCCGCCCGGATAGCCCAGGGAACGCTGGGCCCTGATGATGGCCGCGATCTCGCCGGGAGTGTCCGCGCGCGCGTCCACTTTAAGGCCGCTGTGCGGCGTATAAAAAGCCGGCAGTTCATCGGTGCCGTACCCCAGGACGGGCACGCCGTGGGTCTCCAGGTATTCCATCGTGAGCGGCAGGTCCAGTATGGCCTTGGCCCCGGCGCACACCACCGCCACCGGGGTGTGGGCCAGCTCCTCCAGATCCGCGGAGATGTCCATGGTCTTTTCCGCGCCGCGGTGCACACCGCCGATGCCGCCGGTGGCGAATATCCTGATGCCGGCCATGGCCGCGACGATCATCGTGGCCGCCACGGTGGTGGCGCCGTCCTGGCCGCGGGCAGCCAGCACCGGAAGATCCCTGCGGGAAGCCTTGGTGACCTTCTGCCCGGCGCGGCCCAGGTAGTCGATCTGATCCTCGGTGAGGCCCGCGCAGAGCCTGCCGCCGATCACTGCCACGGTCGCGGGCTCCGCGCCGAACTCCCGGGCCGTCCTCTCGCACATAAGAGCTGTTTCCACATTCTGCGGATAGGGCATGCCGTGGGAAATGATGGTGCTTTCCAGAGCGATGACGGGCCTGCCGGCTTCCAGCGCCGCCCTGACAGCGGGTGAATACAGGATATTCTCGTTCATAAATGCCTCCTGAATGATGATCGGTCAGAATTCCGGGTCGGGAGCGAACAGGTCCTCCTTGCGGCGGGCCATTTCCTCCACCCGATCGATATACTCCCGGATGTCGGACACGTTGGGAGCACGCTTTATTTTGCCGGATGCCGTGTTGACGCGCTTGGAGATGCCCCCGGCGCCCAGGGCCAGCACATCGGCGTTCTCTTCCATCATGCCGATATTGTAGAGCCCCTCATGTCCCGGCAGCGCGTAGCCCACGTTTTCCAGATTGCCGGCCATGTATTTCTGGCGGTAGAGATAATAGGGCCTCATCCCCCTTTGGGCGGCCTCCTCCCGGCCGGCGCGCACCATCCGGGCGGTCATCTCCCCGTCGGGCAGCTGAGCCTGCCACAGATTGAACAGGCTGGAATGCTTGATGCACAGGGTGTGCACCGTCAGGCTCTCCGGGCGAAGGTCCCGGCTCCAGTGCAGGGTCTCCCCGAACATTTCCGGCGTCTCGCCGGGCAGGCCGGCGATCAGGTCCATATTGATGTGGGAAAAACCCTTTTCCCGGGCCATGGCATAGGCCTTCTCCGTATCGGCCCGGGTGTGCCTGCGGCCGATGCGGCGGAGGGTCTCATCGTGCATGGTCTGGGGATTGATGGATATCCGCGCCGCCCGGTGCGCTTTGAGCACATCGAATTTCTCCGCGTCCAGGGTATCCGGCCGCCCGGCCTCCACCGTGACCTCGACGCACCGGGCCGTCAGGGGATCAAGGGCCGTGAGCACCCGGTCCAGGGAGCGGGCGTCCAGGGCCGTGGGGGTGCCGCCGCCCATGTAGAAGGCCCGGATCTCAAAGCCCCGCGCCGCGATAAGTTCCCGCGCCGCCGCGATCTCCTTGAGGAGCGCGTCCACGTAGGGCGCCTTCAGTTCGCCCTTTCCCAGTTCCCCCGACAGGAAGGAGCAGTAAGCGCACCGGCTGACGCAGAACGGGATGCCCACGTAAAGATCGATCTGGTCCTTTCCCTGAAGGGGCAGGGACTGCTGGACGCGCACGGTCTCCGCCGTCAGGCGGCACTTCTCCTCAGTGACATCGAACACGTCATGCAGGTCCTTTTCCGCCTGTTCCAGCGTCTTCCCCTCCGCCATGGCCGCCCAGATGAGGCGGGTGGGCCGGATGCCCGTGAGAGACCCCCACGGAGGCCGGACTCCCGACGCCTGCCTGAATACCCGGTATACGCAGGTCTTGATCAGGCGTTTGTGGACGCGCTTGTCCTCCAGCGCCCCGGTGCCTTCCGGTGCGGAAGCCTCAAAGGCATACTCTCCGCCGGACGCAAAAGAAAGCGCCGCCCGCACACGGCGGATGCCGCCCGCGAGGCTCTCCTCGTGCGAAAGACGTACCGGCGCGTCGGAAACAAGGCGCACCTCACGCCCGTAAAAAACACGTACCTCATCCAGTATGTCGTTCAGGAACGCCGGTGTGGGCGTGGATACCGAAAGATCCATCATTCCTCCTGCGCGGACAGGATACGGCCGTATACCGCCCGTTCCCTGTCCAGCGTGGTCATATCCCCGTGCCCCGGATACACTTTCAGGTCGTCACCGATGGCCAGAAGCATCCTCAGGCTGCGGACGAGGGCCCTGTGGTCGCCTCCGGGCAGATCGGTCCTGCCGAAACCGCTCCTGAACAGGGTGTCCCCGGTCAAAAGATCCTCACCCAGGCGGTAGCACATGCCTCCCGGCGTGTGCCCCGGCGCCGGGATGACCTCCACCGGCTTTGAGAAGCCCTCAAACTTAAGACGCTCCCCGCCGCGGAGCAGGTCGGTGGCCGGCGGCCTTGAACGCCTGTCCCCGCACAGGAAGCCCGCGTTCAGGTCGGGATCGGTCAGCATAAGGGCGTCGGCTGCGCCGATATAGATCCTTCGGCCCGGAAAAGAGTCCAGCGCGCCGGTGTGGTCAAAATGCCCGTGAGTCAGCAGTACGGCCCGGACCTCACGGCCTTCCAGCGCT
>CACZOZ010000346.1:0-9765 GCA_902782865.1 uncultured Eubacteriales bacterium | reverse complement strand
TCCAGGATATACCCCTGACCGGACTTCACCCTGAAATCATAGTACCCGCCCCGGGGCAAAGCCCGGGCCTCCATGATGGCCATGATGGTGCCGCCGTGGACGATCAGGGCGCAGTCCCCCGCCGGGTCTTCCTTCGTGAGCGCGTCAAAGGCCCTCACGCACCGGGCGGAAAAGCTCCCGCGGCTCTCGCCGCCGGGAAAAGGGATCCCGCCGCCCGAATCGATCCACCTTTGGTAGTCCTTTCTCCCGTTCAGTTCGGCGTAGTTCTTGTTCTCGAACGCCCCGAAATCGCATTCCCTGAAGTCGGGCACGATCTCGGGCACAAGAAGCGGATACAGGATCGCCGCCGTTTCCAGGCAGCGCTTCATGGGGCTTGAGAACACGCGCTTAACGGGCGGGACGCTGACGCGTCTGAGCGCCTCGACGCCCTTCGGGCACAGGGGCTCGTCCGTGCGGCAGCCGGTATACCGCCCTTCAAGATTGCCCTGAGTGAGCCCGTGGCGGATCAGGATCCATCTCATTTGATGCGCACCCCGATCCCGCACACGCACCGGGTCACCTGCTCCGCCTCCCGGGCGATCAGGCACAGCACCCGGCCGACGGCCTCACGGTAGGCCCTGTCCCGCGCGCTGACGGGCACCACGCCCGCGCCGACCTCGTCGGATACCACCACCGCGTCCGGATGCTCCCGGATAAAGTCCCGGGCGAAGGCGCCGGGGTCCCTGTCCCCGTTGAGGACCGCCTCCCGGACGGTCTCGTGAAAGTCCGCCCAGATGGACGCGCCCGGGTTTTCCCTTGCCGCCAGCTCTGCCTGCCCCTGGTAAGCGCCCCCGATATAGAGTTTCATAAAAACCTCCCCCCGATCACGATCACCGCCGTGAGCGTAAGCTCCGTCACCTCAAGGAAAAAGCCCGCCAGGTCCCCCGTCACGCCGCCGAACTCCCGGTAAGCCATGCGGCGGTAGCCGATCACGCAAAGGGCCGCCGCGGCCAGGCAGCACGGAGCGAGCCACCCGCCGAGCGCCGCCCACACGGCGGCGCAGATGAGGCAATAACACGCCACGCTGACAAGGACCGGCCGCGCGCGCGCCGCCCGGGCGAAAGCGTCCGACATGCCGTCGGGGCGGGCGTTTTTAAAAGCCGTCAGGGTCCAGGCGCTCAGGGCCCGGGACAGGATGAACACACACATGAGCAGCGGCCCGTCCCCGGCCCGCGCCTCGCTGAAGAGGGCGCAGCTCAGGAGAAGATAAGCCGTAAAGCGCATCACGGCAAAAGCCCCCACGCGGCTGTCCTTCAGGATCTCCAGGCGCTTTTCGGCGCTCTGCCAGGAATTGAGGGCGTCACAGGTATCCATGTACCCGTCCATGTGGATGCCGCCGGTGATAAAGATCGGCAGCAGCGCCGCCCCGGCTCCCTTGAGCAGCGGGCCGAAGGAAAGGGCGCCGCACAGGGCCAGCCATCCCCAGACGAGCGCGCCTGTCACCGCCCCCACCAGGGGAAAAAAGCACAGGCTGTACCGGCGGTTCTCCTCGGTCCATTCCACCTGGGGCACGGGGACGCGGGAATAAGTGGAAAAAGCGATGAGCATCGAGCGGATCACAGACACGGCAGAACTCCTTTCACCGCCACGGGGACGGAATACACCACCTCGGCCACGGTATCGGCCATCTCCGCCGCCCGGCGGTGGATCCGGGCCAGCTCCTTAAGATACGCCCGCACCGAGTCGGGATAGGTCACGCCGTCCGAGAACAGATCATTGGTGACCATCACCAGATGGCGGCAGCGCCGGGCCAGTGTCTCCAGCGCGGGCACCACCCGCCTGACGTCCCCCCCGCCGAACATCTCATTGGCCGTCAGGTTCACCAGATCCTCCAGAAGGACGATGCTGCCGGCGGGGACCGGGGCGCTCCGAAGGTCCTTTTCCCATTCCACGGTCGTAAAGCCCCTGCCCGCGCGCTGCTCCACATGGTGCTTCACCCGCTGCCGGGACTCCTCGTCATACACCTGCATGGTGGCGATATACACCCGGCCTTCCCGGGGCAGGCTGTCCACCAGGTTTTCGGCCCAGGTGGATTTGCCGCAGCCGCTGCCGCCCGTGACCAGCACGATCATAAGCCGCCTCCCCGGGGCCGGTAGGGCTCCATGCCCAGCCCCTTAAAAGTGTGGGATCCGCGGTACACCCTCAGCGCCATGTCCAGAAGGGGCAGCAGCATCACGCCGCCGGTGCCCTCGCCCAGGGCCATGCGGGCGTTGATGACGGGCTCCAGGCCCAGTTCCTCCATGATCGCCAGATCCGCCGGCTCCCGGCTCACGTGCCCGGGCAGGATGGCGGAAACGGCGTTCCTGTCGATCCGGGCGGCGATCAGGGCCGCCGCGTCGGGGATCACGCCGTCGGTGACCGCCGGGATACGGTGCCGGTATGCCCCCAGGAACGCTCCCGCCATGCCCGCGATCTCAAAGCCGCCCAGCCTGGCGAGCACGTCCATGGGGTCGCGCCGGTCCGGCGCGTTCACCCGGACCGCCCTAAGGACGGCGGCGGTCTTGCGTTCCAGCCCCGCGTCGGAAAGGCCCGCTCCCCGGCCCGTCACTTCTTCCGGGGGCATATCCAGCAGCACGGAGGAAAGCGCGCTGGAAGCGGTGGTGTTGCCGATGCCCATCTCCCCGATCACGGCGATCCGATACCCGCGCTTTTTCATGTCGGCCATCAGGTCGATGCCCGCCCGCACGGCGGTCTCGGCCTGTTCACGGCTCATGGCGGGGCCCTCGGTCATATCGGCGGTGCCGTTCCCCACCCGGCGGTCGATGGTCCCGGGCACGGGATGGAGCATCCCCATGTCCACGGCGAACACGTCCGCTCCCGCCGCGGCCGCCATCAGGCCGATATTGCCGCCGCCCTCCGCGATGCTCTTGGCCACCAGGGCCGTGACCTCGCTGCCGGACTGGCTCACGCCCTGCCGGACCACGCCGTGATCGGCGCAGAACACCAGCACGCAGCGTTTGCCTATATCCACGTCGGGCGTGCCCTGCACCCCCGCGATCTTCACCACCATATCCTCCAGGAGCCCCAGAGCGTGCAGGGGCTTGGCGACGGCGTCCCAGCGCCGGCGCGCCTCATCCATGGCGTCCAAACTTGATCCGCTCCTCTCCGCGCGTCTCTTTTGAGGATACCGGGAGCCCGCGCCGTCACCCGGTGAAAAGCCCGCCGATCAGGCACAGCAGCGCCAGAAAAAGCGCCGCGGAAACATACAGCAGCCCGTTCGCCCGGCGGATATCGCTTCTCACGGCGGGGCGGTCGTCATCCCCGATGGACGGCTTTTCCACGGGCTCCCCGAAGTAATCATGGGTGCCGCCCAATCGGATACGCAGCGCGCCCGCGGCGGCGGCCTCGCTCCAGGCGCAGTTGGGGCTCTTGTGATTGGCGTGGTCCCGCCTCACGATACGCAGGGCGTTTTTCCCGTCCGCCCCGGTGAGGAAGGCCGCGCCCACCATGAGCAGCGCCGTCAGGCGGGCGGGGATGAAGTTCAGCGCGTCATCCAGCCGGGCGCTGCTCCAGCCGATGTCCCGGTATTTCTCATTGAGATACCCCACCATGGAATCCAGGGTGGAGGCCGCCTTGAACCCCCATAAGAGCACCGGCCCGCCCAGGAACGCGTAAAACATGGGCGAGATCACCCCGTCGGTGGTATTTTCCGCCACGGATTCCACCGCGGCCCTGATGATCTCCTCTTCGCTCAGGCGCGCGGTGTCCCTGCCCACGATGCGGGCCACCTGTTTGCGGGCGGCTTCAACGCCCCGCCCCAGCGCCTCTTCCACCCCGCGGGCTTCCCGCACCATGGACCGGGCGGCCAGGCCCATCCATTCAAAAAGCGCCGCGCCGATGAACCAGGGCACCCGGCCCCAGAGCCGCAGCGGGAACAGGACGGCGAAAACCGCCGCCATGGTCACGAGCACCGTGGATACCGTCAGCGTCACCGCGCTTTTCCTCAGATCGCCGCCCCGCGCCCGCAGGTGTTTTTCGACCCATGAAATGAAGCCGCCGATCACGCGCACCGGATGATACAGCCATTCGGGATCCCCCAGCAGGCAGTCCAGAAGGAAGCCCGCGGTCAGGGCCCATAAGTGATCCCTGAACATCATTCCTCTCCCCGGATGATCCTGTAAACAGCCCCCATGTCCACGCTCGCCCGGACGATGTCCGCCAGGCGGTTGAATTCCCTTTCCCGGAATTCCTCCATCGTCATTACCGGAGCCCGGGCACCCGGGAGGCCCTTCAGACCGCGGATGCGATCCGCCAGGGCGGCAAAGAACCGGCCGTCGTCAAAAATGCCGTGCAGGTAGGTGCCCAGCACGTTCTGCTCCGGGCTGCACACGCCGTCGGTCTCCCCGTCGATGATCAGCCAGGGCACGCAGCCCGGCCCGAAGGCGCTTCGGCCCGCGTGGATCTCGTAGCCGTCAAGCTCTGTGCCGTTGAGGCCCGAAAGCCACCCCGACGCGCACCCGACGGTGCCGGTGGACTGGCGGGTGCGCTTGTCCGGCGCGAAAGTCACATCCATATCCAGCAGCCCCAGCCCCGGCGTTTCCGGCACTTGGGATTCCACGTGATCCGGGTCGCGCAGCTCCCGGCCCAGCATCTGATACCCGCCGCAGATGCCCATCACCATCCCGCCCCCGCGGGCATGGCGGATGACGGGCGCGTCCAGGCCGCGGTCCCGCAGCCAGATCAGGTCCTCCAAAGTGTTCTTGGTGCCCGGCAGGATGATCAGATCGGCGTTCTCAAGATCGGCGCTCCTTTCGGCGTAGCGCACGCGCACACCGGGCTGGAGGGTGAGGGCCTGAAAATCGGTGAAGTTCGAGATATGGGGCAGGCGCACCACCACCGCGTCCAGGTCGCCCCGGCCGGAGGAGCGGCGGAAGCGCTCCGTCACGCTGTCCTCGTCCTCCAGTTCCACGTCCATCCACGGCACCACGCCCAGGACCGGGACATGGATCAGGTCCTCCAGCATTTTAAGGCCCGGCTCCAGGAGCTTGACATCGCCCCGGAACTTGTTGATGATGACGCCCTTCACCCGGGCGCGCTCCTCCGGAGCGAGCAGCATGACCGTGCCCAGCAGGGAAGCGAAAACGCCGCCCAGATCGATGTCCCCCACCAGGATCACCGGCGCGTCGGCGGCCGCGGCCATGGCCATGTTGACGATGTCGCCTTCCCGCAGGTTGATCTCCGCCGGGCTGCCGGCGCCCTCGATCACCACGCAGTCCACGTCCCTCTCCAGGGACTCATAATCGGCCCGGATCTTTTCCCGGAGCAGGGGCTTGAAACGGTGATACTCCATGGCGGTCATGCTGCCCACGGCCCGCCCTTCCACGATCACCTGGCTGCGCCGGTCGCCGGTGGGCTTCAAAAGCACCGGGTTCATGCGCGCGTCCGGCACCAGCCCCGCCGCCTGGGCCTGCGTCACCTGGGCGCGGCCCATCTCCGCCCCATCCGGGGTCACGAAGGAATTGAGGGCCATATTCTGGGCCTTGAAGGGCGCCGCCCGCAGGCCGTCCTGTTTGAGTATCCTTAAAAAAGCGGCGCACAGCACGCTCTTGCCCACGTTGGAGGCCGTTCCCTGGATCATCAGGCTCTTTCCGCGCATCGTGTCACCTCCCTTTCCCGGTCACATCCCCAGGCATTTTTCCAGTTCCCTCAGCAGGAGCCGGTTCTCCTCCTCCGTGCGCACGGCCAGGCGGAGCCAGGTGTCCGGCAGGCCGAAGGAGGCGCAGGTGCGCACCAGGATGCGGCGCTCCCTCAGCATTTCCGCCGCGGGGCCCATGGGACGGGGAAACCGGCACAAAAGGAAATCGGCCCGGGACGGGAGCACCTCGACGTTCATTCGTCTCAGGCCCTCCGCCATTTCCCCGCGCCGGCGGGCGTTGATCCGCGCGTCCTGACGGATATCGTCAAGATGCTCCGGCAGTTCGGCCGCCACCGCGGCGGCGGCGCAGCTCAGCTGCCAGGGCAGGGCTTCATCTTCCATCCCCGCGATCCTTTCCGGGGACGCGCACACATAGCCCAGGCGCACGCCGGGGATGCACAGGATCTTCGTCAGCGATCCCACCGCCGAGAGCGTCGGGCCCACGAAAGCGCGCACGCTTATCTCCGGGCAGTAGTCGATGAAGGCCTCGTCCACGATCATATCCCCGCCCCGTTTTGACACCGTCCGGTGCAGCGCCAGGACCTCCTGACGGCTCAGCGCACCGCCGGTGGGATTGTCGGGATTGCAGATCATCAGGGTCTCCCCCGCGCCCGTCTCTTCGGGATCCTCCCCGTCCAGGACCCTGCGCCCCCACAGCGCGGCGCGGCGGGCATATTCCCCGAAGGCGGCTCTGCGGACGCGAAGGGGCCCCGTGCCCGAACGGAGAGCCAGGTCGATGGCGGCGACACCGCCCGCCGTGGGCAGGATCGTTTTCTCATCCACGCCCGCGTAAGCCGCCAGGCCCCGCCGGGCATCCCGCATCGCCGGGTCGGGATAATAGCGCGCGCGGGAAAGAGAGTGCGAAAGGGCCCGCTCCACCCACTCCGGAGGGCCCTCCGGGCGCAGGCTGGCGGAAAAATCCAGCCATCCCTCCGGGCCGTCCCCCCGCCACACATTGCCGCCGTGATCCATGACAGATCCTCCCTGTTGTTCCGATCCTTTATTTTATCAGTTCGCCCGCCCGATTTCAACCGGTCCCGTCAAACGGACGAGGATGGCGTCCGGCAATGCCACATCTTACTTTTCGCATATTTTGCGCTCATTCCTGCACTTGGATCCGCCGCCGTTTTTCCTAAAATAATAGTGTACAAATGTATTTCCGCGCACGGACGGTTCCGGTATCGGGAGGGACGCGCCATGAGAGGATATTTCGCCTGGGACGATGAGCACCTTGAAAACAGCCTGGACACGGAGTTCAAATATACCGAGGTGTACAAAAAATACACCGGCAGCCCCCTGCCTTTAAGGGAGCTCGAGTGCCTCAGGGTCGCGCTGCCGGCGGCCGCCGCCCCGGTGCGGGAAGGGGATCTGTTCGTGGGCCGCCGGGTGTTCCGGCCCCTGGGCGTGGCCCCCAGCTACTGGAACGACGACGGGGACGGGCTGGACAACGTGTCCTTCTACGCGGACCTGTTCCGTTTAAGGCGGGTGATGGACCGGCCGGATCAGACGAAAGAAAACAGGGAGAGGATCGCGGACCTGATCGCCTTCTGGGAGAAGGAGAACGTGAATTTTAAAACGCGCTCGAAGTTCGACGATGAGATGCGCCGGGAGATGCCCAGCGACCTGTGGGCGAACGACTCCGGCGTGATCTTCGGCCTCTACCGGCTGGTGTTCTCCCAGCTGGACTACGACAAGCTCATCCGCCTGGGGCTGCCGGGGCTGAAAAACGAAGTGCTCGCCCGGGCGGAGGATCCCGCGCTCACTTTTGATCAGAAGGCCTTCCTCACCGCCCTTTCGGGCACGGTGGACCTGCTGCTGGATATCCTGGCCGGATACGAAGCGCACCTGAAGGATCTTTTGGGGTTCGGCGCGGATCCAAACCGGATCACGCCGATGCTCCACACCCTCCGGCGCCTTAAAAAAGGCCCGCCGCGCACTTTCCGGGACGCGCTGCAGCTCACCTGGTTCTATTCGGCGATGACCGGCGGGCGGGACTTCGGAAGGATGGACGTGTATCTGGGGGACCTGTATGTACAGGACCTGGAGGCGGGGACCCTCACCGAGGAGGAGGCGGTCAAACTGCTCCTCTCCTTCTACCGCCTGATGACGGATACGGACAGCCGGGACGGCCGCATCGTGATGGGCGGCCTGGGGCGGCGGAACGAGAAGAACGCGGACAAGGTGTCCCTCGCCATCATGAAGGCCGCCATGCGCTTCAGGGACCTGAAGCCGGAGTTCTCCCTGAGGATGTATGACGGGCTCAACGAAGAGGTGAAGGCCCTGGCCTATAAGATGCTCTCGGACGGCATGACCTATCCCCTTCTGTTCAACGACGAGGCCTCCGTGAACGCCGTGATGAAGATGATGCGCGTGGACCGAAAAGAGGCGGAGCAGTACGGCTTCTTCGGCTGCGGGGAATACGTCCTGGGGCACCGCAGCATGGGCACCCCCAACGACATCATCAACCTGGCCAAGGCGCTGGAGGTGACGCTCCATCAGGGCACGGATCCCGTCAGGGGCTGCCCCCACGGGCTGGACCTTGGCGCCCCGGAGAGCTTTGACACCTTCGACAAGCTGCTTGACGCCTACGAGCGCCAGGTGGAATACTTCACCGCGATCGCCGCGCGGCACCAGCGCCTGGTGTATGACACCGTCGCGGAGAACGGCGCCATGCTTTTGATGAGCCTGCTGATGGACGACTGCGTCAAAAGGGCGAAGCCCCTGTGCGGCGGCGGCGTGAGATACCTGGCGGGCACCTATGAGACCTACGGCAACACCACCGTGGCCGACAGCCTCACCGCGATCAAAAAGATCGTGTATGAGGAAAAGCGCCTGACCCTGAAGGAGCTTACGGATATCCTGGACCGGGACTTTGAGGGGCATGAGGACCTCAGGCAGGCGCTTCTGGCCTGCCCGAAATTCGGCAACGACGACCCGGAGGCGGACGGCATGGCCGGCGTGATCAACAAGCACGTGTTCGAGACGACCGCCCGTCAGGCGGAAAAGCAGGGCCTTTCCAGCTACCTGGTGGTGATGATCAACAACGGCGCCAACGTGGACCTGGGCAAAAACACCCTGGCCACGGCGGACGGACGGCGCGCGGGCACCTATCTGTCCAACGGCAACAACCCCATGGCGGGAAGGGACTGCTGCGGCCTGCCTGCCATGCTGCGCTCCGCGGCCTCCACCCGGATGGACCTGACCGCGGGCACGGCCCAGAACCTGAAGCTGAGCCGGGACCTGTTCGTCAAACACCCGGACGACGTGGACGACCTGATCAAAGCCGCCTTCGGCATGGGCATCCTCTCCCTCAACATCAGCGTACTGGACAAGGGCGAGATGGAGGACGCCATGATCCACCCGGAGGCGCATCAGAACCTGTTCGTGCGGGTGGGCGGCTTCAGCGCGCGCTTCGTCAACCTGGACCCCGGCACCCAGGCGGACATGCTGGCCCGGGCCCTGTACTGAAAATGAACGGGATCGTCAGCGACATCATCTCCATGTCCGTCAACGACGGGCCGGGGATCCGCACCAGCGTGTTTTTGAAGGGCTGCCCCTTAAGATGCGCCTGGTGCCACAACCCCGAGACGCAGAGCCCCCTCCCAAAGGCCCTGGTGCTCCCCACCCGGTGCCGCCGGTGCGGGGCCTGTTCTTCCTGCCCCGCGGGCGCCCGGGGAAAGGACGGGCGGTATGACAGCGCCCGGTGCGTGGGCTGCGGGCAGTGCGTGACGCTGTGCCCCTTCAAGGCCTGCCGTGTCAGCGGGCAGGTGATGAGCGCCGGGGAAGTCCTGCGAAAAGTGCTGCCGGACAAGCCCTTCTTTCGCAGCCGGGGCGGCGTGACCATAAGCGGGGGCGAGCCCCTCGCGCAGGCGGCCTTCACCCTGGAGCTGGCCCGGCTGATGAAGGAGAACGGCATCGGCGTGGTGATCGAGACCTCCGGCTTCGCCCCCTTCGAGGCGCTTGAAAAGCTGCTCCCCTGTACGGACCGCTTCCTGTATGACTGGAAGGTCACCGATCCCAAAGAGCACCTGAGGTGGACGGGGAGGGACAACCGCCTCATCCGGGAGAACCTGGTGAAGCTGTGTCAAAGC
>CACZOZ010000345.1:0-8388 GCA_902782865.1 uncultured Eubacteriales bacterium | reverse complement strand
CGCGCCTCTGACCGCCTCGGCCCAGTGGCTGGAACGCACTCTGGATGATTCCGCCGGCCGGCGCCTGTCCATGCCCGAGGCGTTCCTTTGCGCCGACGCGATCCTGCGCCTATCCAGAAACATCGTCCGGGGCCTGAAGGTGAACCCCGCCATGATCGACCGGGCCCTGAGGGAGTACCTGCCCTTCATCGCCACGGAAAACATCATGATGGAAGCCGTGAAGCGCGGGGGCGACAGGCAGCGTGTCCATGAGATCATCCGTCAGTGCTCCATGGAAGCCACTGCCGTGATGAAGGCGGGCGGGGAGTGTGATCTGGTGGAACGCCTGGCGGCGCGCCCGGAGCTTATGATCGACCGGGAGGAGATCGAAAAGATCCTCCGGCCGGAGAATTATATCGGCCGCTGCCCGCAGCAGGTGGACGGCCTGCTTGCGAAGCTCCGCCCCATCCTGGACGCGGCCGACGGGTCCGACGAGGGGGACACGAAGATCGAACTGTAGTGACGATCGAACAGCGGCTCTCCGGGGCGGTCCCCGATGAAAACTGTAGCGTTTGAAGTCAGCGGCATGATCCTGTGGTCATGCCGTTTTTCTTTTTTTTCACGAGGGGATGGGCGGGCCCTTAAGAAAGCCGGCAGCTGAATGATCCGTTCTTATCACAGCATCCGTTCGGAAAAACTGTATTTTCGGTCGTGCTCATTCATCGTCCGCCCCGGTCGGGATCCGTTTTTCGGATCCGGTCGGCCTTTTTTGAGTGCCGGCGGTGTCACGGGATCGGCGGCTCCTGCCGTTCGGCCCGGATGATCCGCTGCCGCCGTGCGAAATATCACCCTTTAAAATACGAAAATTTTGAATTTTGCGAGTCTGTTTCACAGCGAAACAAGTAGTGTTTCGATAAATTCCTCTCTGAAATTAAATAATTAAGAAACTGAAATTCGGTTCAACATGATTTTTCGATAATTTACTATTGAAAACTCCCCGGATGGACCGTATAATGAGGCCATTAAATCAAAGGAGGCGAATTCCATGGACGCAAACAGCAAGGATCATCTTCTGCCTCTGGATTCCACTCAGGATCTCGGTTCCATCATTTCCTCAAACTTAAAACGGCTGATCGCGCAGAACAAGACGACCCAGAAAGAACTCGCGGACCGGCTGGGTGTCGCGGCCGCTTCGATGACAGACTACTGCAAAGGCCGGCGTATCCCGAATGTCGAGTTTTTTGTGTCACTGAAAAATCTGTACAATATCTCCATCGACGATTTTCTCACCAAGAGCATCAACCCGTCGGCGAATGCCCTGTCTTCCAGGGGACCGGTGATGGACGAACACATGATGACCACCTATCAAAAGTACTGCGGCATCTATTTCGTCTACTACTTTGACACCAGCAAGTACAAGGGAAGGGATACGCAGCCGCCCAAGGATTCCGTCATCTACGGCGTTCTCTTCATCTATGAGAATCCCTCCAGCCTGGACGTTCCCGAATTCAGCTGCGCTGCTGTGCTCGGGATCAATGACCGGGAAAAGGTGACAGTTCTGAAAAAGTCCCTGGAGGACCTGGCGGATCCCTCAAAGATCATCGATCACATCGGCAGCCAGTACCCCAACACCGCCTATTACGGCGACTTTGTGCTTGCCCAGGAACACGCCTTTGTGAGCATGACCCACGTGAACACCGATAAAGCGCTGCTGATCCTCCACCGCGTGGACAATAACAAGCCCGACTACACCGGCGGGATCGGCACCATCAACTCGGTATCCAAGGGGAGAGAGCGGGCGCCGGTGGTCCAGTTCATGGGCGTATCCAGATATCCCCTGGCCCTGTCGATCGAAGAGATCCATCACTGCCTCCTGCTCAATTATCCGGATTTCCAGGCGGAGAACGAGACAGAGGAGATGATCAGGAATTTCAAGGCCCTCTGGGTCGACGGGGAGGAGGCCATCCAGGGCTTCTCGGAATACCAGAAATCGATCGTGGTGAAGTCAACGCTGGAGCGTTTTATCAAAAAGAGCCTGGAAAGGAACGTATTCAGATACGGGAAGATCTCGGCGAGAGACGATGACGAATGGTACCACGCGATCAAGGCAGCGTCTGTCAACGACTCCTATTAAGATGATGCCGGTGCGGAGATGAGGTGATCTTATGGCATACAGGATGGAAGTCGATTTCAACGATATCATGGATATCTACAGCAAAAATCACCTGGTAGGCAACAAGCAGGATATCAAGAGAGCCTATGAGTACGCCGCCGCGAAGCATTCCGGTGTGCTGCGCGGGACCGGGGAGCCCTACATCTGTCACTGTCTCAGGGTCGCGCGGTTCGTCACCGAGTGGGGGTTTGAGAGCGATGTCATCATGGCGGCGATGCTTCATGACGTCGTCGAGGACTGCGACACCCCTCTGAGCGAGATCAGGGAATTCTTCGGGTCTAACGTGGCGGAGATCGTGGACGTGGTCACCGCTTTGAGTGATAAGGACTTCACGGACCATACGCTCACCAAAGCCCAGAAAGATATCCTTTCCGACGCCCATCTCCAGCGGAAGATGAATGATAAGGCGCTGTATGTCAAGATCGCCGACCGGCTGGACAATCTCAACACGCTTTCCGGTGTCAAGGAAGCCAAGCGTATCCCCAAGGCCGAACACACCCGCGAGATCATCATCCCCATGGCCAGGCTCGAAAACGCTTACCGTTTCGTGGACATGCTGGAAGAGCTCTGTTTTCAGACCGAGCACCCGAAGATGTATGAGGAGATCACCGATCATTACCGATCGCTCTGCGCTGCCAACTCCGGGAAATGTCAGGAGTCCCTCGACACGCTTTCCGGCATCTTTGATCCTCATTACAACAGTGAGACCCGCGAGCTCGACCGCTGGCACCGATACATCGTCAATTTTACCTACGGCCACCGCTCAGGGATCAGCCTTTTCAGGCAGGTCAGCCGCGATGCCGAAAACATCATCGAAGACTGGCGCAGGCTTCTCTCCAAGGACAGGACCGCTCTTTACGACCTCACTCTCATCGTCAGCGACGAGCTGGCTGAGGAAGATTCCAGCATCCGTCCCACCGATATCTTCTTCCAGTACTTTGAGAAGTCCCTGTCCCGCAAGGGGTTCTACCTGATCAAATACTGTTTTACCACCTATAAGGACACCGGCTACTTCCTGATCTCCGATGAGATGGACAACCTTTACCGGCTCTTCGTCCGCACGGAGACATCCTATCAGCGCTACCTCTACGGTAATATCGTGGATGTCGACAGCTCCCTTGTTCTTACCGACATCAATGATATCGACCCCCGCGACACCTACAATGAGAAGATCAATGTCTTTCGGACGGACGGCTCCGCCGTACGCATCGATAAGGGAGCGACTGTACTGGATTTCGCTTTCCATATCCAGGGTGCCCGCAGCGACCTGGGTTATCACTTTGACTACGCCATGGTGGATGAATCCGAGACCCGGCTGCCGCCCTACACCCGGCTGAATGAGGGGGACAGGATCACGATCGTGGCCAATGAGAAGGTCGAGCCCAGCATCACCTGGTTCATGTATGTCAGGACGAGCAAGGCAGTGCACCATCTGGTCTCCTACTTTATGAAAAAATACCCTTCCAAAGAGAATTGAACCCTTTTTCCGGCCCTCTTTGACGCGTTTTCCACCAGCTTTTCCTGCGTGACTGACCGCTGTATTTTGACAGGAACGCCTTTCTTCTCAGACGCCGTGAAAGGCCTATGATCCCCGAACGAGTTTTGATCATTTCGCAGCCTGATATTTTCCACGATCTGAAGGACTTTTCATACCGACAGAAACAGACCGTATCATAGAACGACGCCGCGGTGATTTTTTGTACAGACCTTTTCCATCGCCTGACCGAACCGAACATGATATGATCTTTGCTGTATAGATGTTTTTACATGGATACTGAAAGAAGATCTCCGGTGACCTTTTTGATCTCCGGAGATCTTCTTTCTTGTTTTCCGTATCCCGCGTCAGGCGGCCCAAACCGGGCAGCTTTTCAGCCCTGCCTCAATTGGGCTGGTACCGCACTGTGTAGGTGAACTGGCTCCTGAGGCTCTCGGGCGTCTTGGCGGAGATCACGATGGAGTAGATGCCCTGGGAGGGCAGCGTCACCTTGACGCTGAAAGCGCCGGACCCGTTCGCGGTATCCTGGTACACGGTGGAGGAGGCGTTCGTCAGGGAGATCGCCGTCACCGTGATCTCAGCCTTCTTCAGGCTGGTGCCCTTCACGGTGAAGGTGCCGTTGGCGGAGGAGGCGGGGGGCTCTGAGGTGATGCTCAGCCTGGCGGGCAGCTGGGGGAGGGGCAGGATCTGGATGAACCTGAAGCCGCTCATCAGTTTTTCCAGGGCCTTCTCGTCGGAGGTCTTCAGCTGGCGGCCCTTTACCTGCAGGTCCAGGGTATAGGTGTAGCCGTTGCGGATCGTGCGGCGCTGATAGCCGTAGTGATCCACGGCCCCGTCCTTCATCAGGGTGTACTCCGTGCACAGGAAGCGCAGTTTGTCGCCGCCGTAATTGTTCCACGCGGCGTGGGCGTACCTGAAGCCCAGGAGCCCGTAGGCCTTCCCGTTGGTGTGGCCGGTGCGGTATTCCTTGCGCATGTCGTTGTCCTGCTCGTTGAGGTCGAAATACATCTCACTGTCCACGGTCTTCAGGCAGCTGAGCACGAAGGTACGGTTGTTGGCGCTGTCCACGGCCATCAAAAGGATGCCTTCGGCCTTGAACAGGTCCTTCATGCTTTCGGCGTCCGTGCCCATGGCGTTGAGCACGTCGAACTGGCTGTCCAGCGTGTCGGGGGTCAGCGTTACGGGCCATTCCGCGGGCACGTCCAGGGTGATATACTGGTCGTTGAAGGAAAAAGGTGCCGCGTGGGCAGGGATGGTCATCATCATCAGAGGGATCATTATCAGGATGGCTGTCAACCTTTTGAACATGATCGGTCGCTCCTTTACGTTAAGGATTCGTCGTATTATAGCATTGTTACGATAAAATGGCAATATATTAAATTCTTGTAACAATTATTTCGCACATATTGCGCTGTCTTTGATTGACAATCGGCGGCCGGATATGGTAACTTTAAGGCCGTATCGACCGAAAGGAAGTGCTGTTATGCCGATGAATGAAAAAGACCAGCCGGTCACCCAGATCACGCGTTTTGAGGATACACCTGAGTATAAGGCTTTCGCGCTGCGCATGCAGGATATGCTGGATACCGGGGAGAACCCCTATTTCATCTGCCACGATTCCGCCCTGACGGACACGTCGGTGGTGGACGGGCAGCGCCTGATCAATTTCGGTTCCTATAACTATGTGGGCATGTCCGGCCGCAAAGAGGTCTCCGAGGCCGCCAAGAAGGCGATCGACGAGTACGGCACCAGCGCCAGCGGCAGCCGCCTCATCAGCGGTGAGAAGACATTGTACCAGACCCTGGAAAAAGAGATCGCCGAATGGAAACGGGCCGAGGCCTGCCTGGTGCTGGTCAGCGGCCACGCCACCAATGTGACGGTGGTGGGCAATTTCTGCGGGGACGGGGATCTGATCCTGTACGACGCCCTGGCTCACAACAGTATCTGGGAGGGCTGCCGCCTCAGCAGGGCGACTTGCAGGCCGTTCCCCCATAATGATCCTCAGGCCCTGGACATGATCCTGAGCCGCCGCCGCCACAAGTTCTCCAAGGTGCTCATCGTGATCGAGGGCGCCTACAGCATGGACGGCGATATCGCGAACGTGCCGGCTTTCGTGGCGCTGAAAAAGAAATACGGCTGCTTCCTGATGGTGGACGAGGCCCATTCCTCCTGCGTGCTGGGCGAGACCGGCGGCGGTGTGGACGAGTATTTCCATCTGGAGCCTGACGATATCGACATCAAGATGGGCACCCTGTCCAAGGGCCTGGGCGCCTGCGGCGGCTACCTGTGCGGCAAAAAGTCCCTGATCGACTATTTCCGCTATCAGCTGCCCGGCTTCGTGTTCTCCGTGGGCATCTCTCCCGCGCTGGCGGCCGCGGCCCTGACCAGTCAGCGGCTGCTGCGGAGGGAACCCTCCATCATGAAGCGGCTGCACGACAACATCGCCTTTTTTGTCGCCGAGGCGAAAAAGCACCGGTTCGATATCTGCCTGGCGGGGGAGACCTCCGTGGTGCCCGTGCTGGTGGGGCCGGATGACGACGCCTTCCGCCTGTCGTCCCTGATGCACCGGGCGGGGGTCTATGTGCCTCCGGTAGTGTTCCCGGCCGTGCCCCGCGGGGAATCCCGCCTGCGCTTCTGCGTGATCTCCGAGCACCGGCAGGACGAGATGGTAAAAGCCCTGGATCTTCTTGAAAAGGTCGCGGCGGAAAACGGCATCGTCCTCCCGCGCCGGGACTACTGATCCCGTAACACAATCTTAACACTGTCCGCCTTTACAAAACCTCACCGCCGTGATATACTGCCCCCGGTCATCAAGACCCCCTTTAAGTTCAGCACAGAGAGGCTGAGAAGGCAGGTACGGTGAAGTTTCTCCCCGCTCACGGGGCGTAAAGCTGCGCATCATCACGCCTTCCCTTAAAGGGCAAGGCGTTTTATTTTGCTTAAAGGAGGATCCCATGGCAGATCAGCCCAAAGCGGTCCTGATGAACGGGGAGACCATGCAGCGTTCCCTGACCAGGATGGCCCATGAGATCATCGAGCGCGACGAGCCGCTTTCGGACGTGGTGCTGGTGGGCATCCGCCGCCGCGGCCTGCCCCTGGCGAAGAGGCTGGCGGGGATCATCATGAGGAACGAGCAGGTGGAGATCCCCGTGGGCGAGCTGGACATCTCCCTGTACCGGGACGACCTGAGCCGGATATCCGAACGGCCCCGGGTGTCCGATACCGTGATGCCCTGCGATATCACGGGCAAGACCATCGTGCTGGTGGATGACGTGATCTTTACCGGCCGCACCGCCCGCGCGGCGATGGACGCCCTGATGGATATCGGCCGGCCCGGGCGGATCCGCCTGGCGGTCCTGATCGACCGGGGGCATCGGGATCTGCCGATCCGGCCGGACTTCGTGGGCAAAAACGTGCCCACGTCCATGAAGGAGCGCGTTCACGTCCAGGTGGAGGAGTACGACGGGGCCAACGCGGTGCTCCTGATGGAAAGCCCCTCGTGATCCGGGCACTGAAGCAGTGATCAATTTATCAAGGAGGATATCGCTTTATGAAACTGGTGTATGACATCCATGACAAGCCGCCCATCAAAAGCAACCTGGTCTTCGCTCTCCAGCAGCTGCTGGCCATCATGGCGGCGACGCTGCTGGTGCCTGTCCTGGCCGATGCCAGCGGGCTGTACCTGGATCAGGCCGCGGCCCTGTGCGGCGCCGGCTTCGGCACCCTGTTCTACATCTTCGCCACCCGGAAGCAGAGCCCCGTTTTCCTGGGCAGCTCCTTCGCCTTCATCGCGCCCCTGGCCGGCGCCTGCGCCTTCGGCTTCCTGGGCATCTTCCTGGGCGCCGTGTTCGCGGGTCTGGTGTATGTGATCATCGCCCTGATCATCAAGGCCACCGGTTCCGGCTGGGTCAACAAGCTCCTGCCCCCCGTGGTCATCGGCCCCACCGTGGCCCTGATCGGTCTGTCCCTGTGCGGTTCCGCCATGAACAATCTGCAGAACATCGCGGTCAGCGCCGACAACTACAGCCTGATCCACATCTGCCTGGGCCTGTTCGCCTTCGTGGTCACCGTGTGGGCCAGCATCAAAGGCGGCAAGACTCTCAAGATGATCCCCTTCATCGTGGGCATCGTGGCGGCTTACGTGGTGGGCCTGATCCTGACCTGGATCGGCGGTGCCGCCGGCGTCGAGGCCCTCAAGGTCATCGACCTGTCCAAGTATAACGGCCTCACCCTGATCAAGGCGCCCCGCTTCACCTTCCTGGGCATCTTCGGTGTCTATGACAAGGCCATCGAGGAGACCGGCAGCCAGGTGGCCCGCATCGGCAGCTTCAGCGACGTGCTCAACCTGTTCATGCTCTTCGCCCCCGTGGCTTTCGTCACCCTGGCGGAGCATATCGCCGATCACAAGAACCTGTCCTCCATCATCAACCGCGACCTGATCACCGATCCCGGCCTGGACAAGACCCTGGTGGGCGACGGTGTGGGCTCCATCATCGGTTCCTTCTTCGGCGGCTGCCCCAACACCACTTACGGTGAGTCCGTCGGCTGCGTGGCCATCACCGGCAATGCTTCCGTCATCACGATCCTGTGCACCGCGATCATTGCCATCGCTGCCAGCTTCTTTGCTCCCTTCGTAACCTTCCTGAGCACGATTCCCAGCTGCGTCATGGGCGGCGTCTGCATCACCCTGTACGGCTTCATCGCTGTTTCCGGTCTGAAGATGCTCCAGCCTGTTGACCTG
>CACZOZ010000344.1:0-2293 GCA_902782865.1 uncultured Eubacteriales bacterium | reverse complement strand
TGTGGATCAGGACCTCATTTACCGCGGGCTGAAGGACACGAAGATGTGCCAGGTGCTGGGCGCGCTGGTGGACAACGCCATGGAGGCCGCCGCCGGGGCCGGGGCGCCGCTGATCACCGTGGAGTTCCACAACGCGGGCAGTGATATGGAGACCGTGGTGCGCAACACCTATGATGAGGTGAAGGGCCTGCCCGGGCAGAACGGGTTCATCTTCTCCACCGCTTCGAAAAAGGAAGGTCATGAGGGCCTGGGCCTGAAGGCGGTGAAGGACATCCTGAAGGAAAAGCCGGGTTCCGTGTGCAACCTGTACCTTCACGGCCGGTTCGTGGAGGCCAGTTTGCTGATCGGATGACGGATCGAAAGCTGTCACCCGGATAAACAAGCGGCGATTTGAAATGATATGGGCTGTTGAGCGGACGCAACGAACGCAAAGCCGTGTTTTCGTGTGATTTTCGGACGCAAAAACGGACGCAAAATTTTGCGTTTGATCTTGCGTCCGTTTTTATTCGTTTCATATTCGTTATCGGCCCGGGCGGAGAGCGGCGCGGACCGTGTCGGGTCACCTTTTCAGCTCATCCTTCTTTTTGTCCAGCTCGGACAGCTCCTCAAAGGGCCTGAGGGAGGGATGGAGCTTCGCCGGGGCATACCTGACGCCGTTCTCCGGCTGGCTCCAGCCCTCGGTGAGCATGTACATGTACCAGCGGTCGTGCTCCAGTTCGGCGGCGTGATCCTCCGGGCGTTCAGGAGCGATGATCCTCATCAAGGCGCGCACCCGGGAGGAATCGCCGTTGTACTCCCTGAAATAGTCCGCGGTGCGCCGATCGCCGGACACGAGGGCCATGAGATCGGAGAGGGTCTCCGCCTTTTCCGCCTCATCCCGGAGCGATTTAAGGCTTTCGGTCTCGGAGGGAGGCGCCGTTACGATCTTATAGCCGATATGGCAGAGGACGGCTTCCTTTTCCAGGGCGGGGTCCAGCAGCGTATCCACGGAGCCCTCGCCCACCGCGCCGGTGAAGGGCAGGATGCCGTACTCCTCCCCGAAATCCGCCTCGGAAGGATCCTCCACGGAGACGCGGATGGGGGTCGCCTCCCCGGGAGCGGGCGCGCGGCCGTGCTTTATGACGAAGGCCCGGTCAAAGACCCGGCGCAGGTACAGCGCCGTATCCACGTTGGCGCCGCCCTTCCCCAGGGCCACGAAAACACAGTCGATCTCCTCCGGCCGGGAGATAAGGCCGTCCTCCCGGTCCAGGTCCAGGGCGCGCACATCGGCGCAGTCGATGAAATTGACACGGTAGGAGAACAGGCCCAGGTCCTCCTGCTCCCTAAGGCCCGGATGATCCCGGAGGAAACGGTCCCGGACGCTGTCCCGGTCCACCACGTCGATGACCACTTCCGTGCCCTCGGCGACGGAGGACCAGAGCAGGGCCTTCAAGATCTCCCGGCCCTTCCAGCCGCAGCCCACCAGAAGGAAACGGAGCCGCTTATCCTTACCCGGCGCGCTCTCAAAAAGGGCGGGCATATCCCGGTGCAGGCGCGTCACCAGGGCGCGGGCCAGGGTCTTGTTCCCGGCGATACGGCGGTAACGGATATTGGGGACGCCCTCCAGCTTCCGCTCGATCAGGAGGGGCGCCTCCCCGGCGGAAGTGAAGGGATAGAGCATGACCAGGCTTTCGATGTCACGGTTCCGGTCGATGAAGGCGAGGGCATCGGTGAGGTTCCTGTCCTCGTCCTCGTCCATGAAAAACACGGAGGCGGGCCGGCGGGTGAGGATCCGGGCCGGGCACTTTTCCAGCCCGAAGGGAAAGGGGATGCCCGCGTCCGCCGCGGCGCCGCGCCTTTCCCGGTCCGCATTGAGGAACACCGCCGTGATCCGGCGGTCCTTTCCGACGGCGTCCTTCGCCAGGGCCAGGGCCGCGGGGGTCGGCGAGGAAAAGATCCAGGTCTCCCTTCCCCGGCTGAGGAGCCACTGGAAGGAGGAGGAGACCCCGTACACGAAGGACAGCAGGAACGCGGCGGCGGCGATGGGGCCGAGCACGTACAATACCGACAGGAAGAGCCGGTACACGCGGCCGAAATTGCCGAAGGCGTCAAGGCCCGCGGCGCCGTCGGGGAAATCCCCGTTGGCGGTCAGGGCCTGCAGGCTCTTATAGGCTGTGAGGAGCACGCGCTCCAAATGGCCCCCCTTGCCCTCAGGAACGATGAGGGGCAGCAGCAGGCAGAACAGCGCGGCCCAGATCCCCGCCGTGAGGAGGGCCACCCGGCGTTTCCGGAGCCGGACAGCCAGGCCCAGCGC
>CACZOZ010000343.1:0-8643 GCA_902782865.1 uncultured Eubacteriales bacterium | reverse complement strand
TTCGACATCGAGGGCTATGACCGCTCCAAGCCGGATGACGACCGCAATGAGGACACCATGCGCCTGAAGGGCTGCCGGCAGGAGTTCCAGGGCGGCTTTTTCGTGCTGATGGATGAGGAGATCTCGGCGCTGTACCACGACGCGGCGCTGTTTTACGATATCGTGAAAGGCGGGGAGTTCGACGAGGATTACCGCGCCTTCGTTTCCGACAAACTGTACCACGCCCTGAGCCTGGTGGACTATGACACGTTGGAGGGCGCGGCCGCGGCCCGGGAATATATCGCCCGGGAACTGTACGCCGATGATACTTACCGGGGATCCGGGGCTGTGGCCCTGGTGGCCCACAGCCACCTGGACATCGCCTACTACTGGCAGCGGAAGCACGCGGTGCAGAAAAACGCCCGCACGTGCCTCATCCAGCTGGAGATGATGGACCGGTACCCGCAGCTTAAATACACCCACACCCAGGCCTACCTGTTCGAGACCCTGGAACAGTATTACCCGGAGATCTTCGAGCGGGTGAGGGAAAAGGCGCGGGAGGGCCGCTTCGAGCCGGCGGGCGGCATGTATGTGGAGGCCGATTGCAACATCCCGAGCGCCGAGAGCCTCACGCGGCAGTTCCTCTACGGGCAGCGGTATTTTCGGGACCGGTTCGGGAAGATATGCGGCAACTGCTGGCTGCCGGACGTGTTCGGCACCAGCGCCGTCCTGCCCCAGATCCTCAGAAAGAGCGGCATCCGCTATTATGTGTCCAACAAGATGTCCACCTGGAACGACACCAACCGCTTCCCCCACAACAGCTTCATCTGGCGGGGGCTGGACGGCAGCGAGGTGTACGCCAGCGTGCCGCCCACCCATTTCATCACGGAGGCGAAGCCCACCCAGATCCTGGAGAACTGGAACGCCTACCAGGACAAGGCCTCCGGCGCGGCGACCTTATGCATGTACGGCTACGGGGACGGGGGCAGCGGCGTCACCGAGGACATGATGGAGACCGTGAGCCGCCTGAAGAAGGTATCCGCCATGCCTCGGATCACCGTCACCGGAGGGCAGGAGTACCTGGAGGAGAACCTGAACGATAAAAAGCGCCTGGATACCTGGGACGGGGAACTGTACCTGGAGATGCACCGGGGCACCTTCACCACCAAGGCGGACCTGAAGAAAAACAACCGGCAGCTGGAGATCCTTTTAAGGGACGCGGAGATCGCGTCGGCCCTGCGCTGGCTCCTGGGCGGGGACTATCCCGCGGAAGCTCTCCGGGCAGCCTGGAAAAAGCTGCTGGTCTGCCAGTTCCACGATATCCTGCCCGGCAGCCACATCCGTCCCGTCTTCGAGGACGCCATGGCGGACATGGCCGCCGTCCGCGAGGCCTGCGGGAAGATCCTGGGCGCGCCCCGCGGGCTGTACAACACCCTGAACTTTGACCGCGTCCTGCCCGCCTTCGTATTGGATCCCGCGGGGGATGTGAGGCGTCTGGGCGTTCCCGGCCGCTTCGTCCGGGGCGCCATGCCGGGGATGAGCCCCGTGTCCCTGACAGAGCCCGGAACGAACAGGGACTGGATCGAGACCCGGGCGATGCCTGACGGCGCCGTCCGCGTGACCACGGAAAAACTGGACGCGGTGATCCAACAGGACGGGAGTCTTACGAGCCTCAAGGATCAGCGCGGCCGGGAATACGTGTCCGGTCCCTTCAACGCCCTCAGGCTGTTCCGGGACGTGCCCGGGAACTACGACGCCTGGGACATCCTGCCCACCTACCGGGAGGTGGAGCTGCCTTATGAGATCTCCGAGAGCGTGCGGGAAACTTTCCGGGACGGGGAGACTGCCGAGATCACCTGCGTTCTCAAGACGCAAAAGAGCCGCGTCAGGAGGACATTGAGGTTCTTCCGGGGCTTCGGGCACATCGAGTGCGAATACCATGTTTCCTGGCATGAGGATCACGTGCTCATGAAGGCGGAATTCGCCTGCGCGGTGCGCGCGCCCTATGCCCTTACGGATACCTCCGCGGGCTTCATCGCCCGGGAGACCCACCGGAACACCTCCTGGCAGAAGGCCAGGTATGAGGTGTGCCAGCACAAGTGGTGCGACCTGAGCGAGACCGGCGGGGGCGTGGCCGTCATCAACGACGGCAAATACGGCGTGGGCCTGTGGGAGGATACGATCTCCCTGAGCCTTTTAAGGGCCACCTGCCGGCCGGATCTCATCTCCGACCGGGGCGAGCACCGCTTCGCTTACCTGATCGTGCCCCATGAGGGGTCGGCTGCCCAGGCGGGCATCGACAAAATGGCCCTGGAGCACAACACGCCCCTTCTCCCCGCGGACCTGCCCGCCTTTAACGTGCCCGGGGCGGACAAACTGTTCCTGCAGGGCATGAAGCTCTCGGAGGACGGGGAGAGCCTCATCCTGAGGCTCACGGAGCACCTGGGGTGCCGGGGGGAGATCGTCTTCCCCTTCCCGGTGACGGTCACGAACCTCCTGGAGGACGAAGAGCGTGTGACGGACCGGGTGCCCTACGGGCCCTTTGAGATGGTGACGGTGAGCCTGAAAAAAGAACAGGCCCGGTCCCTGATCCGGTGAACCGGGGGAGGACGGATATGGAGTTTGAACGGAACTGGCGCGTCATGGTGCTGCATCATTCCCACACGGATATCGGCTACACCCAGCGGCAGGAGCTGATCTGCCGCCATCACGCGGAGTACTTGAAGCAGGCTTTGGAGATCTTAAGCCGGATCGACGCGGGGGAGACGCCGGAGCGGAAGGGCTTTGTCTGGCAGTGCGAGAATTACTGGCAGGTGGAGAATTTCCTTTCGTCCGCCTCCCCGGAGGACCGGGAGGCGCTCGTCAAATACGCCCGGGAGGGCCGCGTCGGCCTGAGCGCTTCCTATCTCAATCTGACGGATCTCATCAACGAGACGGTGCTCCGGGAGCACCTGCTCGCGGCCCGGGACTGGGCGGATAAAAACGGCCTCACCATGCGCAGCGCCATGACGGCGGACGTGAACGGCTATTCCCCGGCCCTGCCGGACGCTCTGGCGGAGGCGGGGGTCAGGTACTTCTACAGCGCCCTGCACACCCACCACGGCATGTACCCGCTGCATGAGAACCCCGCCTTTTTCCGCTGGCGCGGCCCCGGGGGCGGCACGGTGCTCACCTTCGTGGGGGAGCACTACCACTGGGGGCATGTGCTGGGGCTGTGCCCCCACGGCACCTCCTCCTTCATGCTGGATGACGACCTGTACCGGGACATCGAGAGCGGGAAACTGTTCTCCACCGATGAAAATACCACCGAAAAAGAGGAACTGGACCTGGCGGTCAGACGCGTCGGCCGCTGGCTGAAGGGCCTGGAGGATCACGCCTGGCCCCTTAGCTTCGCGCCGGTGTTCGTCAGCGGCATCCTGTCGGACAACTCCCCGCCCTCCGGCCGGGTGGCGGAGCGGGTGAATAAACTGAACAGCCTGTTCGGCGGCCGGGTGACCTTTGAGATGACCACGCTGGACCGGTTCTTTGAGGCGCTGGAGGCGTCCCGGGTCCCCATCCCGGAGTACACCGGGGACTTTACGGACTGGTGGGCCGACGGGGTGGGCTCCACCCCTGAGGCGGTGAAGGTGTACCGGGAGGCGGAGCGCAAAAGGGACCTGGCCGCCCTCATGGATCCGGAAAAAAAGATCATGGACCCTGCCCTGTGGGAGGCCTCCGGCCGGGACATGATGCTCTACGCCGAGCACACCTGGGGGCATTCCGCCTCGGTGAGCGACCCGTATTTAAGCCTGGTCCGGGAGATGGACCTTAAAAAGACGGCTTACGCGGTGAACGCGAACACCGCGGCGTCCACGCTGCTGGATGGGCTTTTGTCCCATCTGGGGGACCGCGCCCCTTACCCCGACCGGGCCCTGTGTTTCCGGGTACTGAACCCGTATCCCTTCCCGGTGACCGCGCCCGTGGAGGTGCCCCTGCTCTCGTGGGAGTATCCCTTCGGCCGGGCCCAGAGGGGGGAGGAGCTGCGCCTCACGGACCTGAGGACGGGAAAGCCCCTGCCCACCCAGACGCTGCCCGGGCCCCGGGGACGCGTGGCCCGCACGGCCGTCACCCTCAAGGCGGGGGAGAGCGCCGATCTGCGGCTGGGGTACAAGTCGCCCGGGCAGGAGATGCCCGCCCACACGGCCTGGATGTGCGCCGACGCGGTGCGGGACCTGAAGGAGATCCCGGGGCTGGAAACGCCGGAGTATCTGGAGACGCCGTTCTTCATCCTCCGCACGGACGAAAAGAAGGGCATCTCCTCCGTCATCTGGCGTGAGACGGGACAGGAGCTGCTGGATCAGAGCAGCCCTTACGGCGCCTTCACCTGCCTGTATGAGGTCACCCCGGCCGCCGGGCCGCAGACATCCTCCCGGCGGCGCATGGGCCGCGCCCGGCGCACGGTGAACACGAGGCGGTATCTGTCCCGGCCCACGCGTTTTGCCGTGACGGACCGGGGCGAGGCGAGCGTGGATCTCACCGTCACTTACGCCCTGGAGGGCACGGAGGAGTGTTCCCTCCGGGTGACGGTGTGGAAGATCATGCCCCGGATGGATGTGAGGCTCCGCCTGCGCAAAAAGAGCTGCCCGGACGCCGAGGGCATCCTTTTGATGATGCCCTTTAAAGCGGACGGGTCGAACGAGACCTATATCGACAAGACCGGCTGCGTCATGCGCCCGGGCATCGATCAGCTGCCGGGGACCTGCGGGGCTTTCTGGTGCCTCAAGAACGGCGTGCTGCGCCGGGGGGAAAGCTTTGACCTGGTCATCGGCTGCATGGACGCGCCCCTCATCTCCTTCGGGGAGGATAAAACAGGGCCCGTCACACTGTGTGACGGGCAGGATATTTCCCTTAACCGATCGGTGATCGTGAGCCGGGTGATGAACAATTACTGGGAGACCAATTTCGCCGTGGACCTGGGCGGCTGGCACGAGTTCCGCTATACCCTTGACGTAAAGCCGCCGGCGGCCCCGGCAGAGCAGCTCAAAAAATGCGCCGCCCTCATGACGGGCCTGCCGGCGGCCGCCCTGTGACGGGCGGGCCCTGTTCATTTCTCCTTTTCCTCGAACAGGTGGGGCTCGGTCAGCAGCCCCGTGGGGGTGAGCATGTAGTTCTTCGTCCACTGCATGCCGGTGGTGCGCCAGGCATTGGGCCCGAACCAGGTCAGCGTGGGATCATTGAGGTGCAGCATGCCGAAGGAGTTGATCCGGCTGGGGTATACCGTGATGTCCAGGATATGATCTCCTTCCGTCAGGCGCCCCAGGGACACTTCCGACGGCGAGAGGCTCAGGTCGCCCACGCGCTTCCCGTCCAGCTCCGCCGTGACGCAGGGCGCGTTGAACCGCCCCAGCCTGAGGCGCAGCTTCCTTCCGCCCTTTATATGCCAGCGGCAGGTCATGGCCCCGGAATAGAAGGGGAAGCCCTGCCCGGTCCAGTCCCCGTACGCGAGCTCCCGCGCCGCGGGGACGATCTTTTTGTCCGCGCCCCGCACGGTGACCCCGAAGTCCCCCAAAAGGAACAGGTTCTCCACCGCGGTGGAGGCGGCCAGGGGCTTGGTGATCTCCACGGTGTTGAGGCCCTGCTTCACCGGGCCCACGGGGAAGGCGGCGATAGCCTCGTCGGCGAAGAAGCCGTCCTGTTCCCGGGTAAGGGGCTCGCCGTTGAAGGTGACTGTCGAGATATCCGCGTCCTCCAGGGCCAGGCGGGCGCGTTTGAGAGAAATATCGGAGCGGAACGTGACGCGTAAGGACAGCGTGTGTTCCGCTTTTTCTTTGGGCAGGGCCCAGGGCTGGGCGCCGGCCACGGCGGCGGTGGAGATATTTTTCATTTCCTTCGCCTTCACCCCGATGCGGAGCATTTCCTCCTCCTCCTGCCAGGGGCCGTCGTCCACGCGCCACACGGCGGTGTCCAGGACGAGCACGTTGTCCTCGCGGGGGATGATCTCATCCGGCGGGGGCAGCACTTTCTCGGTCTCCGGCTCGAAGTTCGGGGTGTAGTCCTCCGCCATCGAGATGCCGTAGCTGCCGTTGAGGGCGCGCTCCCGGGTGTCTGAAGCGCTTCCGGGCGCCGCGGGCTCAAGGCGCAGAAGCAGGCTGTCCTGGGAATAGCAATCCCAGGTGAATACCGTCTCGTCCTCCCCGCGCCGGGCCTCAAAGGGGCGGATCTCTCCGGTGAGGGTATCATGGACCTTCAGGTCCCAGCAGCCCTTCACCGTGATATGGTACTCCTCCTTTTTCTCCGGGGCGCCGCGGCGCGCGGGCATGTAGTGGGAGATGAACAGGGAGCGCCCGTCCCCGTCCCGCCGCAGCGCGGTGAGGAGGGTGGACGCCGGATATCCCTTGCGGTCCAGCACGCGGATCTCCCTGAATGGCAGGAGGCTCTCGTTCAGCTTTTCCCGGTCCCAGGGCAGGCATTCGCATTTCTCACTGAAGTCGGCCGCTTCCCGGGAGGGGAGAGCGTCCACATACTCAGGCACGCTGCCCAGGAAGATCACCTTCCCGCCCGCGTCCCGGAAGGCTTTGAGCGCGTCGAGGGTGGTGGACCGGATGGTCTCGCAGGCGGGCACGATCACCGCGTCGTAGGTCATCTCTCCCACGGTGAGGCCCGGGCCGGCCTTTTTAAGGCGCGGCAGGGTGGACTCGCAGATATAGTCGAAGTCCAGGGTGTCCCTGAGCAGCCAGTCCGTCACCTCGGCGAATTTGCGGTCCAGCTCCGCGCGCTTCAGGCCGGTCAGGTCGTTGGGCCCCCAGGCGATCCAGCAGGACTCCACGGGATGGATCACGCCGACGCGGATCAGGGGCTTTCCCCGGGTCATGAGGGTGTTCACCCGGGAGAAATGATCCTCGATCAGCGGATACTCCCGCCACCAGGGGCTCTGATGCCCGATGGAGGCGGGATAGTCCCGCTTGGATTCCCCGTGCATGGAGCACCAGTACAGGTGGTGCACCCGCACGGTGACGCCCAGGGCGGCCTGCCAGTCGCCCTGGAGCTTGTGGCCCTTGAAGTCGAAATCCCAGTTGGTCACGCCGTACATTTCACTGATGACCCCCGGGCAGCCCTGCTGGTGGGCGGCGGAGGCCGCCTGTTTCAGGGTGACGAACTCACGGCCGTCGCACAGCTGGTCGATCCCGGGCAGGGTGAAGGCCCGGTAGGCGCGCATCACCTCGCCCACCGCCTGGGTCTGGGACTGCAGGGTGCCCTCCTGCATCATGTGCCCGGTCATCAGGATGTGATGATCATCGCACCAGGCGCCGATCTGGTCGCAGAAGGCGGATACGAAGCGCTCCGTGGCGTGGTCGTGGTAGCGGTACCGGGTCTGTGAGATCCCTTGGGGCAGCTCCCAGATCACCTCCGGCAGGCGGTCCAGCAGGCTCTCGCCGAAGGCCTCCCGGTAGCTCTCCTCCAGGTCCCCGGTCCAGGGGAGGATCACGTCCTGCAGATCCGTGGACCGGGACAGGGTGGTCTTTCGCGTCATCTGGGGCTCGTCGGTGAAGATGGCGGGGCATATCGTGCCCATGTCATCCCCCAGCACCTCGTGATACCGGTCGTGGGTGATATGGATGAAGTCCCGGATGGCCGATTTGTTCATGGTGTCCACATACCCGTTGAAGTGGAACCAGGGCCGGGGCTCGGTCACCTGCTCCGACGCGTACCAGACCGGGCCGATCGGATTTTCCTCCGCTGTTAGGCGGCGGTAGCTTTCAAGTCGGCCGTCCGGCCTCAACCTCACCTCATACCGGGCCAGGAGCGCGCCTTTTTCCGGCGCTTTGGGCGAAAAGAGGAGAAACCGCTGCCGGTTCTCCTCTTTTTCCGTCACGTATCCCCCGGCGAACCCCGAGGGCCATTTGTCCTCGTCGTACAGCCAGGCCAGCATGTGGTTTTTCCGGGCTTCCTCCACGCACAGGCGCACCTTGTCCATGAACTCGTCGCTCAGGTACTTGATGCTCATGCCGCTGCGGGTGTGCATGTGGAACCCGCCCATGCCCATGTCGCGCATCACCCGGATCTCCCGGCGCAGCAGGTCATCCTTCAGGTCGCAGTTCCAGGCCCAGAAGGGAGCGCCCCGGTATTCGGCGGTGGGACGGCGGAACAGTTCCGGGTCCAGTTTTGCTTCGGTGTTTCGGGGGTACAGCATGGTTCTTATCCTTCTTTCCGTCCGGGCCGCGTGAGCCGCAGCGAAATGATCTCAAAGGGCCTGAAGCATAGTTTGAGGGCGCCGTCCTTTTCCGGGACCGCCTCCCCGGGCTCCTCCTCCAGGGAGCAGCAGCGCGCTTCCCCGAAGGGGATCAGCGGCGTGACGCGCGCTTCCCGGGCGCCGCCCATGGACTCATACAGCCTGACGATCATGTCGCCGGAGCCGTCCTCCGCCAGCTTCACGCTCTCGACGGCGACGCTCGGGTCGCTGATATCGATGATGCCGGTGAAGGGAATGCTCCCCGGCACCGTGAACACGGGATCATTGAGGGCGTCCGCCGCCTCCTCGACGCCGCCGGCTTCCAGGCTGCCGTCGAAGACACGGTAGGCGTAGGTGAAGGTGTGGCTCCCCATGTCCGCCTCCGGATCCGGGTACTTCGGGGATCTTAAGAGGCTCAGGCCGATCACGCCGTCGTTGACGGACACGCCGTATTT
>CACZOZ010000342.1:0-25169 GCA_902782865.1 uncultured Eubacteriales bacterium | reverse complement strand
GTGGGCCGCCCTCTCATCGCGCGTGAGATGGTGGACAAGGGCTATGTCGCCACCGTGGCGGAAGCGTTCCAAAGATACATCGGTGACGGCGGCCCGGCTTACGCTCCCCTTCCGGCTTTGCGCACTTCAAAGGCAGTGAGAGAGCTTCGGGACATGGGCGGTGTGCCCGTGCTGGCGCATCCGATCCAGATGAAGCTCAATGAGCAGGAACTGTATCAGACTGTGAAGGAACTGAAGCGGAACGGGCTCCTGGGGCTGGAAGTGTATCATCCGGACCAGCAGGGCGATTACGCCCCGTACCGCTCTCTGGCGGAAAAAGAAGACCTTCTGCAGACCGGCGGGAGCGACTACCACGGCAAAAACAAGGATATCGCTCTTGGATGTACGTCCGACGCGTGGCCGGACGCTCAGAAAAACATAAACAGGATATTGGAGCTTCTCAACAGGTAAAAAAATGACGCAGAAGCAGGGATTTCAGAAGCGCGTTCCTCCCCCCCGCCGCCGCAGCGCGAAAAAAACGGAACGCTATTCGAAAAACGGACAGGGAAAGCATTTGAAGGCAGTGATCGCGGTCGCTGTCTGCGCTGTCATACTCTTCTTTTTGGGTTTCTATCTGAACATGTACCTGACCGCCAAAGGATTTGACAGCGTGTTTCTTCCCGGCATCTACATCGATGATATATCCCTTTCCGGGATGACATTGGACGAGGGCCGTCAGGCTGTTTTCAACGCCATGGCAGCCAGAGAAAACAGCTGGTCTCTGGCGCTTTGCTACCAGGGGCATACCTACTACACGATGACTTATGCCACCATGGGGCTGCAGGCAGACGAACGCGAAGCTGTCAGGCTGCTCAATGAAGCGTACAGTATCGGCCACAGCGGCGGGACCTTCCAGCGCTATCGCGACATACAGTCCCGGAATTCCGTAACATATTCCAGGTATACTTCCACCGGCAGCATGACCACGGATCTGCTCGACAACATCCTGGCCCAGATCGCCGACAACATGTACCGCGAACCTCAGGACGCGTATCTTGAGTATTTCGATCCGGACGCCGATGATCCGTTCACGATCTTCAGTGAACAGAACGGATACAGGCTGGACACGCAAAAGTACAAGGATATCATCATCCAGCACATCGCCAGCGGCACATCCGGCAGCCTTGAACTGACACCGGATATCCTGGAGCCTTCGATCCGCACATCTGACATCCGGGATCAGCTCTGCCTTCTGGGCGTGGGCACGACCCCCATCTCCTCCCATTCCACCGATAACCGGAACAATAATATCCGCGTGGCCTTCTCCCGATACAACGGGCTGATGATCCCGAACGGCGAAAGGGTCAGTTTCAACAACATCGTCGGTGAACGCACCATCGCCAACGGGTTCTACGAAGCGGACGAGTATGTCAACGGCAACCTGACCATCGGTATCGGGGGCGGCGTGTGCCAGGCCAGCACTACGATCTATAAAGCCGCGCTTTTGTCCAACCTGAGGATCAACAAACGCGAGCCCCATTCCGAGGAAGTGAGCTACACGGTCTTCGGGCAGGACGCTACCGTGTACTGGGGCGGCAGGAAGATCGACTTCGAATTCACCAACAATTCCGGCGGCACCCTGTACATCACGGCCCACGTGGAGCAGACAGGCAAGAACATCCTGCAGTGCGTGGTCAAATTTTACGGCCGTTCTCTCGGCCCCGGCGTGTATTATACCCTGGACACCCGGACAGTCGAAGAGATCCCCATGCCCGAGGAACCGGTCATCGAGAAGGACAAAAAGCAGCAGTATGTCACCTATACCGACGAGGAATATGTGCTCAGCGAGGGCAGGAACGGTTATATCAACGAAACATACCTCCAGCGCTGGGAAAACGGCGCCCTGGTCAACGAGACGCTGGTGAGCCGGGACATTTTTGAGGCGAAGCCGATGATCGTCTATGTCGGCACCAAGAACCCCGTGCTGCCGACCCAGCCATAGTTTCCGCCGGGCGGATCCCGGATATATCAAAAGCCCGCTTTTCTGACAGATGAGAAAAGCGGGCTTTGACATGTTCGCTGTTATTCTCAGGCGCGTTCCCTGTCACTGATGAATCCGGTCAAGCGTGAAAGGTCCAGACCGGGGATCCCCTGAAGGATCCCGAGGAGCCCTTTAGCCATATAGGCGCAGCCGTTCGGCACGTCGCTCTCAAGATTGAGAGGCATCACGGGATCATGGACACTGAGCCTCAAAAGGAACCAGGCGCTCTCTTTTTCCCCGTTGAGATCGAAGGTGATCCTGATGCCTTCCCGGTTATCGGGCGCGATGTTCCAGCCGGGTTCCGAAGCGGCCGCTTCACCGACCAGACGGATCACTTCTTTACCGGTGGCTCTGAAATCCTCCTCCAGGATGCGCAGCCTGATCTCGGCGCTCTCCACCGGTTCCTTGAGATCTTCGATCAGGCTCCCCAGCATTTTACCGCTCTGCTTGAGGCGCATGGCCTCACAGATGAGGACGGTGACAAGATACATGCCGTCATCCAGGAAATGATTCTCCCTCAGGGCTGCGTGCCCGCTGGTCTCTATGGCCAGGGGGCAGTCGATGCCTTCCCGGTTCAGGCGTATCGCCTCATCGATCACGTTGCGGTAACCGCGCTTGTATCGGTACTGCTCGCCGCCGTGCTTTTCGATGAACAGTCTCAGCCCGGTAGACGTCACCGAATCAGTCACGACAGAAAGGCCCTTTTTCCTCCCCAGGAGCACGGCGCTGATGAGGGCGATCAGCCGGTTGCGATTGATCTCCCTGCCGTCCGGGTCCACGATCGCGGCCCGGTCGCAGTCCGCGTCGAAGATCACGCCCAGATCTGCGCCCGCTTTCACGGTGGCTTCGCTCACCATCCTCATGGCGGTAGGATCCTCGGGATTGGGGATATGGACCGGGAAAGAACCGTCCGGCTCCAGGTTGACCGATCCGGAGATATCCGCTCCCATTTCCTTCAGGAACTCAGCGTAAAACCCCCCGGCTCCGTTCCCGGGATCCACCACCACATGCAGGCCCTTGAGCGGCTCCGGATCGTCCACCTGAAGGCCCTCATGGATGCGCTTTCCCAGCAGCTTTTTATAGGCAGGCAGGAAATCCGCCACAGATACACTGCCGCCGGGCGCTTCAAGATCTCCTTCCGACTCCGCCAGTTCCACGATCCTGTCCAAATGCTCATGCTCGAGCCCGCCTGAAGGGAGCATCATCTTGAGCCCGTTCATCTCCGACGGCATGTGGCTGGCTGTCACCATGACGGCGCCGTCCCCGCCCCAGCCCTCGGTGATCAGGGTCATGAACATGGCGGGCGTCGTACAAAGCCCCACCTTCACCACCTGAGCGCCGCCCCGGCAGAGGCCGCGGGCACAGCCTTCCAGGATCTCCGGGCCGGATACCCGGGAATCCCGGCCGATGTACACTTTCGGGCTGCCGCAGCAGCCTTTTTTCAGGAAAGCCGCGAAAGCCATCCCCACGCGCTCCGCGACCGCAGGCGTCAGCCTGGCGTCATCGCCCACGGCTTTGCCTCTCAGATCAGTCCCCGAGATCAGTTGTCTTATCATCGCTCTGCCCATCCTTTATAAGAAAATGATGTTTTCCTGATCAGCATTCGACACAGCGCGTCAAAGCGCGGTAAAACGGCATCAGCCGTTGGTAGTCCCGGTAAACGTCCCGGACGATCCCGGGACCGTAGACGCTTTCGGGATCGATGCCCTGCTTTTCAAAGAAAAGAGAACGCCGCGGATACAGGATGCCGAGCGCCGCGGGAAGCCCTTCGGGCAGGACCATCTTTTTCCACACAGCGCCGCCCACGGCGCAGTCCGCTTCCCGGACCAGTTCCAGCAGCTTCAGATACGCGTCCGGTGATTTGATCATTTCTCTGCGCATGCGGTCGAACAGATCACGGTTCTCGCCCCAGACACCCATCCCCCAGGATACATTCTCCGGCGAGATCTCGAACCAGTAAAACGGTTTTCCGTCCTTTTCGACGCCTGCTTTTCTGAAGGCGACCCATAAATGATCCCGATAGGGCGATTTGTCCCTGGAAAACCGGGTATCCCGGTTGATGCGGGACAGGCACTTGTTCGGCCGGACTTCCAGGTCGTCGATATCCTTAAGCATCATCTGCCCCAGTTCCGTGATGAAATCATAGAAGGGCTGACGTACATGCTGCAGGTAACGCTCCCTGTTCGCGTCCATGAACGCCTTTTCGTTATGGAACCGCAGATCCAGAAAAAACGGTATCATCTGCGGATCGAATCCATCAAACACATGATCACTCCTTTTCTGCGCGTATTATAGCACTGTTGCTCCCGCGCACGCAAGGCAAAAGGATCGACCCGGGCATTCGGGCCCATGGGATCGAAATACAATAAATAAACAATAAACGCGCCTCGCTGTTAAAAAAACAAATTGACATTTGCTTTTCGCACTGGTAGAATGGCGATCGAACTTCATCAAAGGCTGTGACGAAGACGGAACAGCTGTCGGTCCCGCAGAGAGCCGGGGGTGCTGCGATCCCGGCGGACCAAAGCTTCATCCCATCACTTCCGAGCCGGAGACCCGAAAGGCGACCAGTAGGCATCTCCCGTGAAGGCTGCGTAAAAGCCAAAGGCGTGTCAGCGTCAGCGAAGGGGTGTGCACCGCACACAATTTGAGTGGTACCGCGAGCTTATTAAGCCCGTCTCAAAGTGAGACGGGTCATATTTTTTTCAGGAGGTCTTCATGAGCACGAGTACTGAGCTGTCTCAATTAAAAGCGATCGCTTCCCGTATCCGTGAAATGCGCGAGATCATGGGCTGGTCCCAGAAAGAAATGGCCGAAAAAACGGAAGTGAGCCCTCTGGAATACCGTGCGTATGAAGCCGGCAATACGGATCTGCCCTTCACGTTCATCCATAAGTGCGCCATGGCGTTCAATATGGAGATCACGGAACTGCTTGAGGGCCAGAACGCCACCCTTTCATCCTATACCGTGACCAGAAGGGGCAAGGGTGAATCCACCGCCCGTGAAAAAGGCATCGCCATCTCCAACCTGGCGCCCCGCTTCCGCGAGAAGAAAGCCGAACCGTACTGGGTCAGGTACGAGTACGATCCGGCGCTGCAGGATGAGCCCATCCATATGGCCACTCATACCGGTCAGGAATTCGACCTGATCATCCAGGGTTCCATGAAGGTACAGGTGGGCGATCACACGGAGATCCTCCATGAAGGCGACAGCATCTATTATGACTCCTCACAGCCCCACGGCATGATCGCGGTGGACGGCGCGGAGTGCATCTTCGTGGCCATCATCCTCCCCGGCGACCAGACGGAAGAGGGCCCGGCCATCCCCGTGTCTCCCGTGCGCCGTATCAATGAGAAGCTGATCGCCGAGCGCTTCATCCACGCGGAGGAGGACTCGGACGGCCGTCTTAAGCATCTGGATTTCAAAAACACCGATCAGTTCAATTTCGGCTATGAGATCATCGACAGGATCGCCGCCGAGTATCCGGACAAGCTGGCCATGCTCTATGTCAGCGCCCAGAAGGAAGAAAAGCGCTTCACCTTCAAGGATATCTCCCGCGCATCGAACCAGTGCGCCAATTATCTGACGAGCCTGGGCATCAAAAAGGGCGACAGAGTGATGCTGGTGCTCAAACGGCACTATCAGTTCTGGTTCGCGATGGTCGCGCTGCATAAGATCGGCGCCATCGCGATCCCCGCCACCAATCAGCTCAAGCAGCATGATTTCGAGTACCGGTTCCAGTCCGCCGGCGTCAAGGCCATCCTGTGCACGGCGGACGGGGATACAGCCGCCATCGCGGAGGAGGCGGCCAGGAACTGCCCCACCGTGGAGGAGAAGATCATCGTCAACGGCAAGAGGGACGGCTGGCGCGATTTCAACAGCGAGTACAAGCGCTTCTCCACCCATTTCCATACCACGGAAGAACTCAACGGCAACGAACCGGCCCTGATGTTCTTTACCTCCGGCACCACGGGCAATCCCAAGATGGCCTGCCACAAGCACACTTACGCCCTCGGACATTACGTGACCGCGAAATACTGGCACTGCTGCGAACGCGACGGGCTCCACTTCACGATCTCCGACACGGGCTGGGGCAAGTCCCTGTGGGGCAAGCTGTACGGCCAGTGGCTCTGCGAAGGCGCGGTGTTCGTATATGACTTTGACAAATTCGACGCCGCGGACATCCTTCCCCTGTTCAAGCAGTACCAGATCACTACCTTCTGCGCGCCGCCCACGATGCTTCGGATGTTCATCAAGGTGGACCTTAAGAAATACGACCTGAGCTCCATCCATCACATGACCACCGCCGGCGAAGCCCTGAACCCCGAGGTATTCAAGCAGTTCCAGAACGCCACCGGCCTTAAGATCATGGAAGGCTTCGGCCAGACGGAGACGACACTGCTGATCGGCAATCTTTACGGGACCGCCCCCAAGATCGGGTCCATGGGCAAGGCCAATCCCCAGTACCGCGTCGAGATCCTGGATCCCAACGGGGATCCCGTCCCCACAGGTGAGATCGGCGAGATCGTGGTGCGCACCGACGAAGACACCCCCTGCGGACTGTTTAAGGAATACTACATGGATGATGAGAAGACCGTCGAAGCCTGGCATGACGGGTACTATCACACCGGTGATACGGCCTGGCGCGATGAGGACGGGTATTTCTGGTACGTGAGCCGGATCGACGACGTGATCAAGTCCTCCGGATACCGGATCGGCCCGTTCGAGATCGAAAGCGTCATCATGGAGCTGCCTTACGTGCTGGAGTGCGGCGTGTCCGCCGAGCCCGATGACATCCGCGGGCAGATCGTCAAGGCCTCCATCGTGCTGGTGCCCGGCACCGAGGGGACGGAAGATCTGAAGAAAGAGATCCAGAATTACGTCAAACAGCACACGGCGCCCTACAAGTATCCCAGGAAGATCGTCTTCAGGGACGAGCTGCCCAAGACCATTTCCGGCAAGATCCAGCGGAACCTGCTTTGATCCCCGGAATGAGCCGAAAATCCCTGCCGTGTCGGCGTTGATCGCGATATCTTGTATATTTTTTGGTTTGACCTTGCTTTTTCGCTGAAACGTGATAAAATGGCTTTGTTTAATGGCTTTGACGGAGAGGGCTGATGATCCGGGCCACAGAGAGGCGGGGGCTGGTGAGACCCGCCGCGACGATCATCACACCGGTCGCTCCCGAGCCGGAGGGAAGAGGGGATCTTTTTCCCGGTAGAACCCTCCCGTGATCCTCGCGTAAAGGGGCTGAGAGCGGCACTGGAACCAGTGCAATTTGAGTGGTACCGCGGGCATTTTAGTTCGTCTCAAAGATCTTCTTTGAGACGATTTATTCATTCAGGAGGTCCTCATGAAAGAAGCCGCACTTGAGAACAGGATCAACAATATCGCGCAGCGTATCCGATCCCTCAGGGAGATCGTGGGCTATACCACCGCTGAGATGGCCCAGAAAACCGGTGTTCCCGAGGAAGAGTATATCCTGTGCGAAAGCGGCGGGAGCGATCTGAGTTTCGCTTTCCTCTATACCTGTGCCCAGGCACTGAACGTGGACGTGACAGACCTGATCGAGGGCTCCAGTCCCCGTCTGGCCGGCTATGCTCTGACGAGGAAAGGCAACGGGCAGCACATCCAGCAGGCCCACGGCATGGTCTATTACAACCTGGCCGCTTCCTTCAAAAACAGGATCGCCGAACCTCTGCTGGTGCGTTCCTCCTTCAGCCTCAGCGCTCAGGATAGACCCATCGAGCTGACCACCCACGACGGTCAGGAGTGCGACATCGTCATGTCCGGCACCCTCAAGGTGCAGATCGGCAAGCATATCGAGATCCTCCACGAGGGCGACAGCGTCTATTTCGATTCTTCCACCCCCCACGGCATGATCGCCATCGACAACGCGGACTGCCTTTTCTACGCGATCGTGCTGAATCCTGCCGGCGAAATGGATCCCATCGGCCGTACCGCCACCGACAGGAACGTGATCACGGTCCCCATCCCGCAGAAAAAACAGCCTTCCAACGTCAAGCGCATCTGGGAGGATTTCATCATCCCCACGGAGGATGAAACGGGCCGGCTCAAAAGCATCGCATTCAAAAATCAGGACAGGTTCAATTTCGCCTTCGATGTGGTGGACCGCATGGGAACACTGCATCCGGATAAAACGGCGATCATGTATGTGGCGGAAGACCACAGCGACCGCCGGATCACCTTTGCCGAGATGAAGCGCGCGTCCTCCCAGACAGCCAACTATTTCAGGTCTCTCGGGATCCGTAAGGGCGACAAAGTGCTGCTGATCCTCAAGCGGCACTATCAGTTCTGGTATTCCATGATCGCCCTTCACAAGCTCGGCGCCGTCGCGATCCCCGCCACGTTCCAGCTCAAGGAACACGATATCACCTACCGGCTCAATAAAGCCGGCATCAAAGCCGTGGTCTGCACCAGTGACGGGGATATCAGCCGTGAGATCGATAAAGCGGCCCTGAACGCCCCCGGCCTGCAGGTCAAGATCATGGTGGGAGGGGCCAGGGATGACTGGCATGATTTCAACTCGGAATACAGCCTGTTCACCGGCCGCTACGACCGAAAGGACGATACGCCCTGCGGTGACGAGACCATGCTGATGTACTTCACCTCCGGCACCACGGGCAACCCCAAGATCGCCAAACTCAACTACCGCTATCCCCTGGGGCATTTCATCACGGCCCGTTACTGGCAGTGCGTCGATCCCGACGGGTTCCACCTGACGATCGCCGATTCCGGCTGGGCCAAGTGCGCCTGGGGCAAGCTGTACGGGCAGTGGCTCTGCGAAGCGCCGCTCTTCGTCTATGATTTCAGGAAATTCGACCCGGCCGATATCCTGCCTCTGTTCAAGAAATACGGCATCACCACCTTCTGCGCGCCGCCCACGATGCTCAGGATGATGATCAAGGAAGACCTGGACAAATACGACCTGAGCAGTGTCGAGCATATGACCACCGCCGGTGAAGCCCTCAACCCGGAGGTGTTCCGCCAGTTCGAAAAGTCCACCGGGCTGAAGATCATGGAAGGCTTCGGCCAGAGCGAGACCACAGTGGCCCTGGCCAATCTGATGGGTGAAGAGACCCGGATCGGCTCCATGGGCCGCCCGGTCCCCCTTTACGATATCAAGCTCCTTGACGAAAACGGCTTTGAGGTGCCGGTCGGCGAGGTGGGCGAGATCTGCATCAGCATCAAGGACGGCATCCCCTGCGGCCTCTTCAGCGGCTATTACGAGGATGAGGAAAAGACCAGGGAGTGCATGCACGACGGCTGGTACCGCACCGGAGACACAGCCTGGCGGGATGAGGATGGCTATTTCTGGTATATCGGCCGTGTGGATGACGTGATCAAGTCCTCCGGATACCGGATCGGACCGTTCGAGATCGAAAACGTCATCATGGAGCTGCCCTACGTGCTGGAGTGCGGTGTCTCCGCCGCTCCGGACGAGGTGCGCGGGCAGATCGTCAAGGCGTCCATCGTCCTTGTCAAAGGCAAAGAACCCACCGATGCTCTCAAGCGTGAGATCCAGGACTATGTCAAGCAGCACACAGCCCCCTACAAGTATCCCCGTATGATCGTTTTCAGGGACAGCCTTCCCAAGACGACCAGCGGTAAGATCCAAAGAAATCTTCTGTGAAGGAGTGACAGCGATGAAGTACCCTATCAGGATCGAAAAGAACCCCAACCCCTCCCCCAAACCGCAGGACGACAGCAAGCTCGGCTTCGGCAGGATCTTTACCGATCACATGTTTCTGATGGATTATGACAGCGGCGAAGGCTGGCATGACGGCCGCATCGTGCCCTTCGGGCCCCTCTCGCTCCATCCCGCCTGCACCGCTCTGCACTACGGCGCCGAGATCTTCGAAGGCTTGAAGGCTTACCGCTGCGCGGACGGCAGCGTACAGATGTTCCGCGCGGATGAGAACATCCGCCGCATGAACAACAGCGCCGAAAGGCTCTGCCTCCCCCTGCTGGACGAGGAAGGCTTCATGGACATCCTGATGCGCTTCGTTTCTCTTGAAAAAGAATGGGTACCGCATTCCGCCGGGACCTCCCTGTACCTGAGGCCCTTCATGCTGGGCAATGATCCCCATCTGGGCGTACACGCCGTTCATAAGGCCCTGTTCTGCATCATCGCCAGCCCCGTGGGCGCCTACTACGCCGAAGGGCTCAATCCCGTCAAGATCGCCATCGAGTCCGAGGACGTCCGCGCGGTGCGCGGCGGCACGGGCTACGCCAAGTGCGGCGGCAACTACGGCGCCAGCCTGCGGGCCGGCGAAAAGGCCGAAAAGCACGGCTACACCCAGGTGCTGTGGCTGGACGGCGTGGAGCGCAAATACATCGAGGAAGTCGGCGCCATGAACGTCATGTTCAAGATCGGCGGCAAGGTGATCACGCCGAAACTGACCGGTTCCGTGCTGCCCGGCATCACCCGCAAGAGCTGCATCGAGCTCATGCGCGAGTGGGGCCTGACCGTTGAAGAGCGGCTCCTGAGCGTGGACGAACTGATCGAGGCCATGAAGAACGATACGCTCGAGGAAGCCTGGGGCACCGGTACCGCAGCGGTCATCTCCCCCATCGGCAAGCTGTTCTACGAGGGACGGGAATACATCATCAACAATAACCAGATCGGTCCTTTCTCCCAGAAGCTCTATGATTCCCTGACCGATATCCAGTGGGGCCGCACCGAAGACACTCATCACTGGATCTTCAAGGTGGACTGAATGATCCTGCCCAAGGAACGGGTGATCCTGATCGCCGGGCACTATGGGAGCGGCAAAACGAACATCGCCGTCAACCTGGCCGTGGCCTACGCCGTCAATGGGATCAAAACGGCGATCTGCGATCTGGATATCGTCAATCCCTATTACAGGACCAAGGACTCTTCAGAGCTGCTCGCTTCCCACGGGGTGAAGCTGATATCGTCCCCCTACGCGAACAGCAATGTGGATCTGCCGGCTCTGCCCCAGGAGATCTACGCCCTGACCGAGCGCCGCGATATGAAAGCGATCTTCGATATCGGCGGTGACGACCGCGGAGCCCTGGCTCTCGGCCGTTACGCTCCCGCCATTCTGGAAGAGAACGACTATATCATGGCGTATGTAGTCAATTTCTGCCGCCCGCTGACCAGGGATGCCCGGTCGGCTCTGCAGGTGATGCGTGAGATCGAAGCCGCCGGCGGGATCCGTTTTACCCATCTGATCAACAACACCAATCTCGGTGCCGATTCCTCATGGGATACTCTTCAGGACTCCATGGATGAGTACAGGATCCTGATCAGTGAAACAGGGCTTGAGAGCCTGATGATCTGCGCCGAGAGCGCCGTCGCCGAAGGACATCCGGAAGAGGGCGTTTTTCCGTTAAAACTGCAAAAGAGACCTTTCGAAGCGTAAGGAGGGATATGAGTGTCAAAAGTCACCTTTAACGAGGATCGCTGCAAGGGATGCGGGCTCTGCGTGAATGCCTGCCCCAAGAAGATCCTGCGCATCTCAAAGGACAGGATCAACGCCAAGGGCCATTTCCCCGCGGAGATGACCGACGAGAAGCAATGCATCGGCTGCGCGTCCTGCGCGATCATGTGTCCTGATACAGTCATTACGGTGGAACGTTAGGGGGTACATATGGACAAAGTATTGATGAAAGGCAACGAGGCCATCGCCGAAGCGGCCATTCGTGCCGGCTGCCGTCATTACTTCGGCTATCCGATCACGCCGCAGACCGAGCTGACGGCCTATATGGCCAAGCGGCTCCCCAAGATCGGCGGAGTCTTCCTTCAGGCCGAGAGCGAGATCGCCGCGATCAACATGGTGTACGGTGTCGCTTCCGCGGGTCTGCGCGTCATGACATCCTCGTCCAGCCCCGGGATCTCCCTGAAACAGGAGGGGATCAGCTATATCGCCGGCGCGGATCTGCCTGCGCTGATCGTCAATGTCCAGCGCGGAGGCCCGGGCCTCGGCGGCATCCAGCCTTCCCAGGCGGATTATTTCCAGGCCACCAAAGGCGGCGGGCACGGTGATTATCATCTGATCGTGCTGGCGCCCTCCTCCGTGCAGGAGATGGCCGACCTGACGGGCAAAGCCTTCGACCTGGCGGATAAATACCGCATGCCCGCGATGCTTCTGGCCGACGGCACCATGGGCCAGATGATGGAACCGGTCGTGTTCAATGAGGAGAAGCCCCTGGAGACCGACAAGAGCTGGGCTCTCACCGGCACCGGAAAGAAGCGGCCCCACAACATCATCAATTCCCTCTATCTGCAGCCCGATGTGCTTGAAAAGACCAATCTGGAACGTTTCGAGCGCTACAAGGTCGTCGAAAAGAACGAATGCCTTTATGAATCCTACCTGATGGATGACGCCAGGATCTGTGTGGTCGCCTTCGGCATCACCGCCCGTGTCGCCAAGAACGCGATCACGGCTGCCCGGGCGCAGGGCATCAGGGTGGGCATGATCCGCCCCATCACCCTTTGGCCCTTCCCCAAGAACGCGCTGCGTGAAGCAGCGAAACAGGTCGATTCCTTCCTGTCCGTCGAACTGAGCATGGGCCAGATGATCGAGGATATCCGCCTTGCCGTGGAATGCTCCAGGCCTGTGGATCTGTGCTGCCGTGTCGGCGGCATGATTCCGTCCCCCGATGAGGTCCTCAGCCACATCGTTTCCCTTCATGGAGGTGCACAGTCATGATCGTATTTGAGAGGCCGAAAGCATTACTGGACGTGCCCATGCACTACTGCCCCGGCTGCACCCACGGGATCATCCATCGCCTGGTAGCCAACGCGCTGGACAAGCTGGATATCGAGGGCAAAGCCATCGGCGTCGCGCCTGTGGGATGTGCCGTGATGGCCTATGATTATTTTGCCTGTGATATGGTGGAAGCCGCTCACGGACGCGCTCCGGCGGTGGCGACGGGCATCAAGCGCGCCCGTCCCGAGAATATCGTGTTCACCTATCAGGGCGACGGTGACCTGGCATCCATCGGCATGGCCGAAACGGTCCACGCCGCCACCAGGAACGAGAATATCACCATCATTTTCGTCAACAACGCGATCTACGGCATGACAGGCGGCCAGATGGCTCCCACTTCCCTGCCCGGCCAGGTCACACAGACTTCCCCCTACGGCCGCGACGTGAAGATAGCGGGATATCCCATCAAGATCTGCGAGCTCCTCTCCTCCCTGGACGCCCCGGAGTACATCGAACGGGTGGCCGTCAACAATGTGAAAAACATCAAGAGGGCGGAGAAAGCCATCCTCAAGGCTTTCACCAACCAGATCGAAGGCAGGGGATTCTCTCTGATCGAGGTCATCTCCTCCTGCCCGACCAACTGGGGCATGACACCGCAGAAAGCCCTGGACTGGGTAGAGGAAAAGATGATCCCTTATTACCCGCTGGGCGTGTATCGTGACAAGAGCGCCGAAGGAGGCAAGGCATGACACATGAAATACTGATCGCCGGGTTCGGAGGCCAGGGGATCCTTTTCGCCGGTAAATTCCTGGCTTACAAAGGCCTGCAGGAAAACCGCCAGGTGTCCTGGCTCCCCTCTTACGGTCCGGAAATGCGCGGCGGCACCGCCAACTGTTCGGTCATCCTGAGCGATGACCCCATCGGTTCTCCTATCGTATCCGCGCCGAATGTGCTGATGGTCATGAATCTTCCCTCCCTGGACAAGTATGAGAACGCGTGTGTACCGGGCGGCATCATCCTTTTGGACACCACCCTGGTGACCAGGATGCCTTCGAGGACCGATGTCCGCGCTTACGGCGTGCCCGCGACGAAGCTGGCCGCCGATAACGGGTTCCCCACCCTGGCCAACATGATCCTGATCGGCAAACTGATCCGCGAGAGCGGTGCCGTAGCCATGGAGGATCTGGCGGAAGCGATGAAGAAAGTCGTGTCCGCCAAGCATCAGGACCTGATCGATATCAACCTGAAAGCCATCGATATCGGATATCATTACGGAGAATAAACGATCATGCTGGCTAAAACGCTGTGCTATTCCCTGCTGGGGATCGAAGGTATCCCGGTGACCGTCGAAGCGGACCTTTCCGGCGGAAGGTTCGCCATGGTGGTCGTGGGCCTTCCGGACACCGCCGTGAAGGAAAGCTCCGAAAGAGTGCTCAGCGCTATCAAAAACAGCGGCTACGCTTTTCCGAAAGGACGTGTGACCGTCAACCTCTCACCCGGGGACGTCAAAAAGGAAGGCCCTTCCTTTGACCTGTCCATCGCCGTAGCGCTCCTGGCCGCCTCGCGGCAGACCGGGCCCGTAGCGCTGGATGACAAGCTGCTGATCGGTGAGCTGGGGCTCAGAGGCAATCTGGTACCCGTCAGGGGCGTCCTGTCCATGGTCCTCGCGGCAAAGGAAAACGGCATCAGCACCGTCATCCTTCCCAAAGATAACGCCGCCGAGGTGGCGAGCGTGTCCGGGATGATGATCTTCCCCGCGGAAGATCTCAGATCGGTCGTCCAGCATCTCAATGGGAAAGCTCCGATCCCGGCCCAGTGTCAGGTCAGTTATGAGCAGCTTCTGAGCGAAGAAAGACCCTTATGGGACCTGAAGGATGTCAAGGGACAGCGGGGCGCCAGGCGGGCCATCGAGATCGCTGCCGCCGGCGGGCACAACATCCTTCTGATCGGTGTGCCCGGCAGCGGGAAGACCATGCTGGCCAGATGCCTCCCCGGCATCCTGCCCTACATGACCATGGAAGAGAGCCTGGAGACTACACGGATCCATTCGTTAGCGGGTCTTATCAAGCCCGGAACAGGCATGATCGTTCAGCGGCCTTTCAGGACCCCGCATCACAGCGCTTCCCTTCCCAGCCTGATCGGCGGAGGCGCCGACGCGAGGCCCGGGGAGATATCCCTGGCTCATAACGGCGTACTCTTCCTGGATGAGCTTCCCGAATATCCGAGATCGATCCTTGAAAGCCTCAGGCAGCCCCTGGAAGACGGAGAGGTGACCGTCAGCAGGGTCAAAGCCCACACGCGATACCTGAGCCGCTGCATGCTCGTAGCCGGCATGAATCCCTGTCCCTGCGGTTATTACGGTTCCAGGATCCATTCCTGCCGGTGCACCGCCAATGAGATCCGTCGGTACCTGGACAAGATCTCCGGGCCCCTGCTGGACCGGATCGACCTTCAGCTGGAGGTGGACGCGGTGCCGGTCAGCGAGATTGCCCAGCAGGGCGACGCGGAGGACTCGGCCACCGTGAGGAAGCGTGTCAACGCAGCGAGGAACATCCAGCGCGAGCGCATGAAGGAAGACAATGTTGCCTGCAACGCCCATCTCCAGGGCGAAAAGGTCAAAAAATACTGCCGCGTCGCGCCGGACGGGCAGAAACTTCTTGAATACGCTGTGGAACGGAAAGGCATCAGCATGCGCGGGTATCAAAGGATATTGAAGGTGTCCCGCACCATCGCCGACCTGGCCGGCAGGGAGATCATCGGCGCGGAACATGTGGCCGAGGCGATCCAGTACAGGAGCCTGGACAGCAAATACTGGGGCGGTCTATAGCTGCTTCTGGATCACGAAGCACACCGGGGCACCCGGTGCCGCGTTGATAAAATCCTGGCGCAATACGTTATATCCCTTGGGCAGGGCACGGAGACGATCATCGATCCTGATCAGCTCCTCCTGCCCTTCTTCATGCCCCGGATAACAGCAGATCGTCATGATCCCGTAGGGCAGCAGGAGCTTGAGCCCCTGATCCACCGCCTTCAGGGTGGTCTCCCATCGGGTACGGACCACCTTGTCGCTGCCGGGGAGCCAGCCGAGATTGAACAGCACCGCCTTTACCGGCTGCCGCACATATTCGCTCATATGCTCATGGCCGGTATTCCACAATGACGCGCGCTGCCTGACGCCTTCCTTTTCAAGGAGCGCCTCCGTGGCCCTGACAGCGTCCGCCTGAACATCAAAAGCGTCCACGTGGCCGTTCTCTCCCACTAAAGCGCAGAGAGTCAGAGTGTCGTGCCCGTTCCCCATGGTGGCATCGACTGCCCTGTCGCCCGACTCAAGCACCCGGGAGTACGCTTCGAAAGCCTGATACCGGGCCGACTTCAGGATATACATCATCAGATCCCTTTCAGGAGTTTATCGATCTCGGGCTTCGTGAGTTCCCGCCATTCACCGCGGCGGAGATCGCCCAGCTGAAGGGGACCGAACTGCACACGGCGCAGCATCTTCACGGGATGACCGACGGCTTCGAGCATCCTTCTGACCTGGCGGTTCCGCCCCTCATGGATCGTGACCTGCACCACGCTGATATCCTCTTCCTCGCGCACGATCCGGGCTTTCGCGGGAGATGTCATCCGGTCATCCAGCATGACGCCCTGACGAAGCTGCCGAAGCTCTTCCGGCGTAAGATGGCCTTCCACCCGGGCGATATAGCTCTTATCCACCAGGGATGAAGGATGCATCATCCTGTCCGCCACAAAGCCGTCGTTCGTGAGCAGGAGAAGCCCTTCACTGTCATAATCCAGACGGCCCACCGGATAGAGCCGCACCCGGTAATCCTCAAAATGCTCCATGACCGTGTGCCTGCCTTCCGGATCCTGGGCGCTGGTGATCTCCCCGGCCGGCTTATGATAGAGCACGTAGACCTTTTCCGTTTCCGGCTTGACCACTTTGCCGTCTACCCGTACAACGTCATTTTCTTCTACCTGCGTGCCCATCTGAGTGATCAGACGACCGTTGACGGTCACCCGGCCGTCCCGTATCATCTCTTCGCCGTGCCTTCTTGAGGACACACCGCAGGCCGCGAGATATTTTTGAAGCCGCATAGAATCCCTCCCGTGTGTGATCGAATGCATTATAGCATACTCCGCGGCCCGATGGCAACGCGGGCCGCAGCAACAGGCTTGCGCGTCTTATTGATCTCTGATAAAATAAAGCCCGTCCATCGAAGAAGTTTTGACCTTAATGAAGACCGGAGGGACTCATCTGTGAAACGCGGCGTCAGCACTTATCAGATCACGCTGTCAAGCCTTCTGACGGCGCTCATGCTCATCCTGGGCTATATCGAGAGCATGCTGCCGTCCCTGGGCATCCCGGGCATCAAGCTGGGGCTGTCCAACGGTGTGCTGATCTTCGCCCTGTACATGCTCAACGTGCCTCTCGCCTATGTCCTTTTCACCATGAAGGTGGTGCTCTCCAGCCTTCTGTTCAGCGGATTCCAGACCTTCCCCTACGCCTTCACCGGCGGGCTCGTCAGCCTGACAGTCATGAGCCTGATGAGCCGCGGCGATACCTTTAAACCCATCGTGGTATCCATCGCCGGCGGTGTCACGCATAATATTGGACAGGTGCTGATGGCGATCCTGATCGCCCATCTGCCGCTTCGGGAAATGCTGTATTACCTGGGGATCCTGATGCTGGTCGGGCTCGCCTGCGGCGCAGTGACCGGCACGGTCGCGGACAGTGTCATCCGTCACATCAGAGCCGGGCGGATCAGGATGCCGGCTGTCGACAAAAAAGGCGGCAGGGCTCTGCAGCTCCTGTCGGTCCTTTTGATCCTTGTCTGCGTCTACATCGCTTACCGCAGCGCTTTATAATGTCCCGCGGCAGTTTTTCATAAGACCTGAAGCTGTTTTCTAAGCCCTTTGGGGTAATGGTTCTTTATCGTCCCGTCCGATGCTTTTCCCCATCCAAGGGGGCATCCCTCATATCCCGCGATCACATATCCCTTCATGGGGATATTTTTTTGTATGGCCTCTCCGTGGATAAAACGCACCGCTTCTTCCTGATCCAGATCAATGTCCACCCGTTCCTGCCACAGCGCCAATGCGTGCAGGGGCATGAAACGCCCACCGCGCTCCTCGCACAGGTCCAGCCCCATCCGCAGGACTTTGATCCCCTTGAGAGGCACCATGCTTTCCGGCAGAAGGACATACCGGCCGGCATAAGGATATATCAGCTCATCGCGCATTTCGAAACCGTTCTGCCTGAGCCATTCCGTGACCGCACCTGTTTTCTGATGAGGCGGACCAAACGTGCCTTTCCCCGGCGCGTGCCCGCTTTTTTTCATTTTTGCCGCGAAATGCCCCTCTCCCCGTATGCGGTGGGGATAGAAGGTCATCATTCCTTGATTTTTCGGCAGCCCCTCCGCCTCAAAGGGCTCCAGGGCAAAGTCGTCATGTTCCGAAAGGAAGGCTTCGATGACCCGCTCGTTTTCGTCGGGGCTGAACGTGCATGTGGAATATACGAGGGTCCCGCCCTCCCGGAGCATCCGGGCAGCGGAGGATAAGATCAGAGCCTGCCTCTGGGCACAGGCTTCGTTGATTCCCTCATACCATTGCTCCGCAGCCTCCGGATGACGCCTGAACATCCCTTCGCCCGAGCAGGGCGCGTCCACGAGGATCCGGTCGAAAGTTTCTTTCCAACAGTCCTCCAGGTCCTGAGGCATGGCGCTGGTCACGACGGCGTTGGGGATGCCCATCCGTTCCACGTTCATCGACAGTATTTTCGCCCGCGAGTACACCGGTTCGTTGGATACCAGCAGCCCTTTTCCACGCATGAGTGCGCCGATCTGAGTGCTTTTCCCGCCCGGCGCGGCACAAAGGTCCAGGACACATTCCCCGGGCTGAGGATCCAGGGCCGTCACAGGGATCATAGCGCTGGGCTCCTGAAGATAGAAGGCTCCCGCTTCATGGGCCGCAGAAGCCCCGGCGCGGGACTCCTGAGACAGATAATAGCCTTTTTGCGCCCAGGGGATCACCGGACCGGTCCCTTCCGGCAGCGCGCCGCGGCGAAGCCGGAAACCTCTTTCGGGAGGCTTTTCAAGAGCATCAAAAAACGCGCAGGCTTCACCTGCGAGCTGCGCGCGCATCCTGTCTATGAATTTTACCGGCAGCGTATCAGTAATCATCGGGATCGATCTTCTCCGGATACACCGGATCGTGAAACGCCTGGCGCTGATCCACATTCAGCGGGATCCTGTCCACCGGCTGATCGTTGTCGCTGCCTTCCACCCACTGCCTGATGAGATTGGCTTTTTTCTTTCCCGATGAGCGGTATTGACGCACATAGGGCCGCTGAGGGGCGAACTGATCGTCTGTATGAGAGGAGGCATAAGAAACGGAGGCGTTCATCCCGTCCGTCTCATCGTTGTCATATTCCGCCGGCTGCTCCGGAGCTGATCCCACATATTCCTGAAAAAACGAGCTGTCCTGATATCCGTGAGCAAACTGCTGTGTATCTTTCCGGCGCATCTCCTCACCGCGCATCCTGGCCATGAAATGGCGCATTCTGGTGCGCCAGGCGAGATCGGGCCGCCAGCGAAAATACCATACGATATAATCGATCACGAGGCCCAGTACGCACAGTGCGGCCACGGCCCCGAGCCAATGATCGCCGAGCCAGGTCAGGAAGCCGTCTTCCGAGCCGGATGAGAAGTAACGGAACAAACGCTGGCTTCCGAGACGGAGCCAGCTCAGCAAAGCATTGAATACGCCTTCCGCAAAAGCGTTCATCAGGACTCCTTATCGCTCTGGACCGGGCCGATCTCAACGGTCACGTACACGATATCCGTGGAGATGTATACGAACCCGCCGGGCCTTGATACCTGGAGAGGCATCATCACCGTTGAATCAAGACCGCTCACGTCCACAGTACCCGACAGGTACACATAATCACCGGTATGGCTCTCCAGGTCCATATCGGCCACGGAGACCGTCTGAGGTGAATAGGTGATGTTCTTGATCTCGTACCCATCCTTGGGCGTCCCCTGTACGACGCCCATATCGGCCACCTTGACCGTGTACATGGGATAAAAAGTCTGCTGGACGGTGATGTTTTCGATCCCCCAGGAATCCACGGTGACGGTCAGGAAACTCATGTCCATCTGCTCATCCTGGGCATTGGTCATTTCGATCGGTGAAGACGTGTATTCGGAACCGGGCCCGTTCCTCAGGGTCGGCATCGTGTAGGACACGACGCAGCGCGCGATCTGGTTGACCAGGGACTTGGGACCGCTCACGGTGACCTCGTTGACTTCCGCAGTGGCAGCATTGGCATAATAGCCCTCCGGCACCGTACCTGAGGTGCGGATCCTCACCGGGATCCTGGAACGGGTGACGTATTCCTCCACGTTGATATCGATCGTGTCCTCGGATATCTCCACGATGCTGCCGAATCCGGAAGAGGACGATCCCGCGGTCAGCTGCACAGTTTGTTCGCCGGGCTGACTGATGGTCGCCAGATCCAAACGAACGGTATAGTTGGAAGCGGACGCGGCCTGATAATTGCGCACAGGGACCTGGACTCGGATCGTGACCTCCGGAAGCTCATCGATGCCGCTGACGATGATGAGCCCGTTCCGCTGCAGTGAAGCGCCGTTCACGACAGTGATGGGCACGTTGCGGATGACTTTCTCACGGGTCAGGCTCGTATCCTGGGAGATGATACTTCCCCACAGAAGGATGGCGATGATGAAGCACATCAGCTTCCAGCCCCAATTATCGGTAATGACTGCCCATAAATTTTTCAGCTTTTCAACGAAACGGCTGCCATTCTCAGGTGTATCATTCATCATCCTTTTCCGCCCCCTTTCCCTTCAGGATCTTAAGAAGGCTGTTCCGGCCCGAACCGGTCCCGTTATAGATCCCGCTCAGGATGCCGACGATCTTCTCCTCGTCCAGATAGCGGGTCAGTTTTCCGTCCCTCGCCATGGAAATGATGCCCGTTTCCTCGGACACGATGAGCACGGTAGCGTCCGTCGTCTCACTGATCCCCAGACCGGCGCGGTGCCGGGTGCCCAGGGACTTGGAGATCCCTTCGGAATCGCTCAGATTGAGCACGCAGGCGGCGCTGGCCACACGCGTGTCTCTGATAATGACCGCTCCGTCATGCAGGGGCGTATTCGGCTCGAAAATATTTTCCAGAAGAGCCGCGGTGATCGTCGCGTCCACCGCGGTGCCGGTATCCATGATGTCCTGAAGGCCGGTCTTCCCCTCGATGACGATCAGCGCGCCGACACGCCGCCTGCTCAGATCGATCAAACAGGTGGTGATCTCCGATATGACGCGCTCATCCTCGCTCATCTCATGCTTGTGGTGCTCCAGTTTGGCGCCCCGCCCCAGCTGCTCCAGCGCTTTGCGGACTTCCGGCTGGAACAGGATCAGGATCACGATAGCACCGTTATTGATGATGCTCCTGAACAGCCAGGACAGCGTTTTCAGGCCGAGGATATCGCTCAGATAGCTGATCGCCACAAAAACGGCGACACCTTTGAGCACCTGTACGGCCCTGGTGCGGCGCACCAGTTTGAGCAATTGGTACAGGATGACGGACATGATCAGTATATCAAGGATATCCACCACCGTCGGGCGATGGAAGATGTTCCAGAAAAGCTGTTCCAATTGGGTAAAGATCGACGGCAAAGCCAATACCTCCGCTGCTCGGATACCGTTATTATACACGAATATCAGGGAAAAATAAATCCCTGCCGCAAGGTTTTTTACAAGAATGTATCAAAACTGAGTCTTTTATTGGAATGGCGATCCTCTTCTTCTCTGATTTGGATCGGCGGGTGATTTCTATCCAATTGAGATTATTTATTGTTTTAATTTACACTTGTTATTTTTCTTGACAGTTCCATCATTTGGTTATAGAATACAAAAGGCAGGTAATTAATTAGGGGGGACACCATATGAAACAGACAGGTGTTGTGCGGCGTTTGGATGAACTCGGAAGGATCGTTATCCCCATCGAACAGCGCAGATTGCTGGACATCAATATCCATGACCCTGTGGAGATCAATGTGGAAGAAGGCAAGATCGTAATCCGCAAATATCACACAGGCTGCATTTTCTGCGGCAGCGGAAGCGGTGTGACTTTCTACAAAGACAAACCCATCTGTAAGAAATGCATGAACGAACTTAAAAGCTGATGAACAGGATATAAAAACGCCGCAGCATCGCCGCGGCGTATTTTTTTGCTCTTTGTTCCCGCCTGAACGGGCCTGAGGTCTCAGTGACCCTTATCATCCGTTTCCCCGATCGAACGGCCATATCCCTCAAAGTCTTTTTCGGTCAGCACCGGTATGCCTTCCTTCACGACCATATCGGCAAAGATCCCCCGTCCCGGTACGATCCTGCCGGAAAAGGTGCCGTCGTATACCGTTCTTACCCCGCAGGAAGGGCTGTTCTCTTTGAGGATCACCATATCGGGCCTTTCATGTCGGGCGATGGATATACATTTCAGAGCGCCTTTTCTGAAAGGTTCATCCATGCTGCGGCCGTCTTTCGCGATCACCCGTCCCCCGCTGATCTCGCAGGGCATCCTGGGTACCGGAAGACCGCCCATCACCTCCGGGCACACAGGGATCACCAGTTTGCCTTCCAGGAAAGCCATCACGTCCTCATTGAGATTGTTCCCGCCCGAATACTTGCAGTCCCGCCCGATCAGGCAGGCGCTGACCATGACCTTGAGTTCCCGATCCCCGTTCTTTTCTCTCAGCTTGTCCAGGCGCTCCCCGGGCCCGGGGGCTTTAGGGGGCTTTTTCCTTTTCAGTCGGGATAAAAGGAGAAGGATGCATCCGGCCAGCATGACCACCGTCGGCAGCGCCCTCAGAAAACCGAGCGGCTCCGAGAAAGCGATGATGCCCTGAGCAAAGCCGAACACCGTCAGCGCCGCGGCTGCCAAAGCCGTAGACCAGGCCTTTGCCGCGCCCCTTCCCGGAAGCAGCCCGACGATGCCCAGCAGGATCCCCAGGATAAGATACAGCATGGTGAAGCCCAGGGACCGCATCTTGTCGTCCCTGAAAATGAGCATCAGGTTGCCGAAGAAGGACTCGTCCTTCAGGCGGCTCATGGTCCTCACACCGCTCATCCAAGCGTCAAAATCCTGAAAACGGATGGAAAAATCGTACGCGCACCCTATCAAAAGCGCGACAGCGCCGATAAAGACCAACCGCCGGCCCGATCGGGATAACACCGGCCGGGCGTTGTCAGAGCCTTTCACAGGTCAATCTTCCTCTCCGTCGTCATCCATTTCAAGAGGCGTGAGCACCTCGTACATCAGGGCCGCCTCTTCCTTCCTGACGGTCTCGCGGGTATCGAGTACCCTGTACCTGCCGATCCTGGAACCGAAACGAATCTCCAGCACGTCGCCGGCATTCACATTCGTGCCGGCTTTGGCGGTTTTTCCGCCGATGGTGATGCGGCCGCCGTCACAGGCTTCCTTGGCCACTGTGCGGCGCTTGATGATCCGGGATACTTTTAAATACTTGTCAAGTCTCATGATGATCGACCCCTATAAAGATAAATCAGCGCCCGGGAAACGGGCGCTGTGAAAAACTTGAAAGATCCTTACTTGTTGATGCTGTCCTTGAGCTCTTTGCCGGCCTTGAAGGTCGGGGCCTTGGCGGCGGGAACTTCGATCTCGGTACCGGTCCTGGGGTTCCTGGCGGTACGGGCAGCGCGCTCCTTGGCCTCGAAAGTGCCAAAGCCGATCAGCTGGACCTTGTCACCGGAAGCCATCGCGTCCTTGATGGCATCCAGGAAAGCGTTAAGAACATCACCGGCGTCCTTCTTGGTGATACCGGTCTTATTGGCAACAGCAGCGATCAATTCAGTCTTGTTCATTTTGAATCCTCCTAAAGATATTATAGCATGCCATCCGGACACGCATCAATGGTCACACGTGGCATGTTGTCAGTATACGCACAATTTGTCAATTGTCAAGTTCTTCTATGAAAAACGACAACTGTTTCAACACTTTCCCTGTCCGTTCCGTTCGGCAGCCTTGACCCGTCCGATGAACCTTTCATTCTGCGCCGCCAGGCAGCTCTCGGCCTCTATGCCGCAGAGCCTGCCGACATTCACCGCGTCAAAAAGCAGCTCTCCCAGCCTTTCCTCGATCACCCCGGTGTCCCGGGCCTTTACGGCATCCGCAAGGCTCGCCGCGGCCGATCTGACGGCGTCGGGCCCTGCGCTTTCATTATCGGTCCCCGCTCTTTTCTGGATCTTCTCCGCGCGCATGAGCGCGGGCAGGCCTTTGGAAACGGCATCCATAGCGTCGGAAGGCGTCACGTCTTTCCTCTCCTGCGCCTTGATGCGGTCCCATTCGTCGGAGACCGCCTGGGCGTCGGGGCAGTCCGCATCGCCGAAAATATGCCGGTGGCGGCGGATCATCTTGCTGCAGATGTTCGTTGCCACATCCCCCAGCGTAAAGGTGCCGTACTGCCGGCCGATATCCGCCTGGAACACCACCTGCAGCAGCACATCCCCCAGTTCCTCGGCCGTATGCTCCCAGTCCCCGTCAAGGATCGCCGCAGCGGTCTCATAGGCCTCCTCAATGAGATACGGTCTCAGGGACTCGTGGGTCTGCTTCCTGTCCCAGGGACATCCGCCCGGTGCCCTCAGCTTCGCCATGAGATGGATAAGATCGGCCGTGTCAAAACGTTCCTTTTCCGTCAGCTCTCTCTCCGGCAGGAGCGCGGCGCACCGATGTCCGTAACGCGATCCCTGAAGACGGTCCAGATCGCACAGCTCCAGTTTTTCTGTCCTTCCCGCCTGATCGTATACGATCACCGGGCTGCTGCCGTCGTAGCATTCCAGCAGTTTCAGTTTCACGTCTCCGGCCAGAAGCTTTGAATCGATCTCCGTGATGACAAGATCGCCCTGGCAGGATATGACCTCCAGCCCGGCCGCGGAGGTGATGCGCCGTTCCTTCGCGTTAAGATACGCGGCAAAAGGCCTGCAGGGATCCGCGTATGGACACACAGCCGTCACGCTGTCCCTCAGGAGCCTTACCACCGTGTCCGACGCGGGATCGAAGACCCCCAGGCACACGCTTCCCTTCTCAAGACGCTCAAGCACGAAAGAAGCGCTCTTTTGATCGAGATCACCGAAATCATCAGCGGCATCATAGAGGCTGTCCAGGGTCTCGAACCCGATCTTCTTTTCGTTCAGCATCTCCGCCGCCGCGCAGCGGCTCGTCCGAAGGATGATATATCGGGCTTTTTCCAGCGCTCTGAGGGCGCCGCAGGTCAGATCATCCGCGGAATGGCCCAGAGCGAATACCGTAAGATCCATCAGCCTTTCCTCCATCGGCGGGGCAGCACATCCTTGCTGAAAGCGCCCACTGCCAGTGCCGTACCAAAGAAAGAAACGATGCCGACCGCCATACAAACGAC
>CACZOZ010000341.1:0-3971 GCA_902782865.1 uncultured Eubacteriales bacterium | reverse complement strand
GTCATCCCCACGAAGAACGTGGCCATGGGCATCGCGGCTCTCGTGGCTTTCCAGCCGGATCAGGACGCCGACGCCAACGCGGAGATGATGGACGCCGCCTCCCAGAACGTGCGCACCGGCACCATCACCTACGCCGTGCGCGACACGAAGTATGAGGGCATGGAGATCTGCCAGGGCGACCTGATCGGCCTGATCAACGGCAAACTGGCCCTCAAGGGCGACGACAAGGACCAGGTAGCCATCGACCTGATGGACAGCATCGTTTCCGAGGACGACGGCCTGATCACCCTGTATTACGGCGCGGACGTCACCGAGGAGGAAGCGGAGGCCCTGAAGGAGAAGATCGGCGAGCGCTTCCCCGATCTGGACGTGGAAGCCCTCAGCGGCGGCCAGCCCCTTTACTACTACATCATCTCGGTGGAGTGAGCTCCACCGGTCAAAAGCGGCCTCGAGCCGCTTTTTTTTCGTCTTTTCCACCGATATCTCATGTACCGGAGGTCATCCATGGTCCCTCTTTCCTCCATCAGCGGCATCGGCGCGGCCAGGCTGAAAGCGCTTGGCGAAAACGGGATCACCACCGTGGAAGCCCTGCTCAGCGTGTATCCCCGGGCCTACGAGGACACCAGCGTGTCCACGGCTTTCCCATCCCTGGAGGCGGGCAGGCCCTGCTGCGTGGAGGGCTTCATCGGGAAAGTGTCGGCGGTGCGCGCCTTTAAGGGCCGCACCATGGTGACCGCGTCCCTGGAGGACGGGGCGGGGAACAGGCTGCCCGTGGTGTTTTTCAACCAGCCCTGGATCGCCAAGCAGCTCAGGCCGGGGCAGGAGAAAGTCTATTACGGACGCCCCACCCGGGACCGGCAGGGACGTATGCAGCTGGTATGCCCCAAGGCTGTGACGAAAAGGGGCCTGGTCCCCGTCTACAGGCCCCTGGGCTCCATCAGCGCCGGCACGGTAGGGGCTCTGATCGCCAATGCTCTCCCCTGCCTGGACGAGTGCTGCCCGGAGACCCTTCCCTCGTCCCTGCGGCTCAGGCACGGCCTGTGCGAGCGCAATTTCGCTCTCCGGCAGATCCACGCGCCCTCCGGCCGGCAGGAACTGGACATCGCCCTGAGGCGTACCGCCTTCGAGGAAGCGCTGCTGTACTACATAGCGCTGCGTTCACTGCGCGGCGAGAGGGCCGAAGGGGTACGCGTCCCCGTCACCGCGCGGGATACGGAGCGCTTCGCCTCCGCCCTCCCCTATGATATGACCGGCGCGCAGAAAAGAGTGCTGGGCGAGATCGCGGCGGACCTGAGCGCTCCCGCCGCCATGAGCCGGCTGGTGCAGGGGGACGTGGGCTGCGGCAAAACGGTGCTGGCTTTCGCCGCCATGTATTTCTGCCATGTGCACGGCTTCCAGTCCGCCCTGATGGCGCCCACGGAGATCCTGGCCCGCCAGCACTATGAGAGCGCCCGGGAGATCCTCGAGCCCCTGGGCGTAAAATGCGCCCTCGTCACCGGGGGCATGAAAGAAAAGGAGCGCCGGGAGATCCTGGACAGGGCCGCCGCCGGGGAGATAAACTGCCTGATCGGCACCCACGCCCTGCTGAGCGATGACGTCCGCTTCAGGGCCCTGGGCCTTGCCGTCACCGACGAGCAGCACCGCTTCGGCGTGCGCCAGCGCAGGGAACTGAGCCGGGACGGGGAGGACGGAAAGATATGCAACACGCTGGTCATGTCCGCCACCCCCATCCCCCGGACCCTGAGCCTGATCCTGTACGGGGACCTGGATATCTCCGCGGTGGATGAGATGCCGCCGGGCCGCAAGGCCGTGAAGACCCGGGCGATCCCGGAGGAAAAGCGGCCGCAGATGTACCGCTTCATCATCGACGAAGCGAAAAAAGGGCGCCAGGCCTATATCGTGTGCCCCTTCGTGGAGGAGAACGAGGACATGGACGTCCGCTCCGCCCAGGAGGAATACGCTTATTTGAGCCGGGGCCCCTTAAAGGAGCTGCGCCTGGGGCTGACCTGGGGCGCCCAGAAGGAGGCGGAGAAGCGGGAGACCATCCGCCGCTTCGCCGCCGGGGAAACGGACGTGCTGGTGTCCACCACGGTGATCGAGGTGGGCGTCAACGTGCCCAACGCCACCGTGATGGTGATCGAGAACGCCGAACGGTTCGGCCTGGCCACGCTCCATCAGCTGCGGGGCCGGGTGGGCCGGGGCGCGGAAGCCTCCTGGTGCTTCCTGATGGCGCCGGAAACGGACAGGATCAGGATGCTGTGCTCCACCAATGACGGCTTTAAGATCGCCCAGGCGGATCTGGACATGCGGGGGCCCGGGGATTTCCTGGGCACCCGCCAGCACGGCGATTTCGGCGGCTTCCGGCTGCTGGAAAACGGGAAACTGCTGGACGAGATCCGGCGCTGCGTCGAGGAGATGAAAAGCGCCCCCGACCGGAGCGACTACGAGGCCGTGAAGGCCCTGGCGCTCAGGACCTACGCGCATCTCATGGACAGCGTCGCCATCAATTGAAGTCGTATAAACGATTCGAGCCCCCTCTTTCAGGCAATGGATCCGAAGGAGGGGGCTCGCTTTAATACCGCGGCTTTTTCATCTTTGGGCGTCAGTCCTTCCCGAACCGGGCCCGCATCAGGGGCTTGATGCCGCCGGCCTCCAGGATCTTCATCGCCTGATCGCCCAGACGCTCGCAGGGGATCTCCTCCCCGGTCTCATGCACGGTGACAGTGCCCTTTTCAAGGTCCACCGTGAGGGTCTGCCCCGGGGACACGCGGGCGCTGATCCCCCGGCACACGATGGGCAGCAGCCCCAGATTCACCGCGTTGCGGAAGAAGATCCGGGCGAAGGAGTCCGCCAGGACGGCGGAAGCGCCCATGTTGAGAAGAGCGATGGGGGCGTGCTCCCGGCTGGAGCCGCAGCCGAAATTGCGGCCCGCTACCACGATGCCGCCCGTGGGGAACGAAGGCGCGATATCCTCACTGACGCCGGAAAGGCAGTGGCTGCCGATCTCCTTGGGATCCGTGATCGCCAGGTACCTGCCGGGATAGATCTGGTCCGTGTCGATATTGTCGCCCACCACGATGATCCTGCCTGTGATCTTTGTATCCATATCCCTGTCCTCCCTGCGTCAGTCCAGAAACTCCCGGGGGTCGGTGATCTCGCCCCGGACCATGCTGGCCGCCACCGTGGCGGGGCTGGCCAGATACATCAGGGCCTCCCTGGATCCCATGCGGCCGGGGAAGTTGCGGTTGGTGGATGTGATGCATACTTCGCCCGGCGCCAGGATGCCCTCATGAGCGCCCAGACAGGCGCCGCATCCCGGCGTGGTCACGGTAGCTCCCGCCGCCATCAGGTCACGGATGTAGCCCTTCTCCATGCAGGCGATCATCACCTTGCGGGAGGCGGGCACGATCACCAGGCGGGTATAGGGCGGGATGTGCCGGCCCTTTAGGATCCGGGCCGCCACGGCGATGTCCTCTTCCCGGCCGCCGGTGCAGCTGCCGATGTATCCCTGATCGATCCTGACCGGGCCCGCTTCCACCACGCTTTTGAGCGTGTGCACGTTCTCAACGCTGCTGGGGCAGGCCAGCTCAGGCTCCAGAGCCTCCACGTCGAACTCGTATGTCTCGGCGTACTCGTATCCCGGATCGGTGTACTGGACCTCAAAGGGCCGCACGGCCCGGGCGTTCACGTAATCCATCACGTCCCGGTTCGGCTGCATGTAGGCCGTCTTGGCGCCCATCTCCACCGCCATGTTGCAGATGGTCATGCGGCCCGCCACATTGAGGCCCTCCACATAACTGCCGGTAAAGTCGATGGCCTTGTAGACGGCGCCGTCCGCGCGGATCCTGCCCAGGACCGCCAGCACCACGTCCTTGGGATAGACTCCCCGGGGCGCCTCGCCGTTCAGACGCACCTGGATGATCTCCGGCACCCGGAACCACATTTCCCCCGTCATCAGGATGGTGGCCATG
>CACZOZ010000340.1:0-3970 GCA_902782865.1 uncultured Eubacteriales bacterium | reverse complement strand
TTGTAGGTCGCGCCGCGCCAGCGGCGGACGACGGCGAAGCCGTCCCACTCGGCGGGCACGCAGGGGTCGACCGTCAGCCGGTCAAACTGGGGCCGCACGCCCAGCATGTAGCGCGTGGCGGCGAAGTACGCCCAGCCCGCGGAGCCGGTCATGAACGGATGGCGGGCCCGGCCGTGCGCGGCGTGGTCGCGGCCCATGATGAACTGGCAGTAGCTGTAGGGCTCGGCCTGGCGGATCTCCTGGATGTCGTTCTGATTCTCCGGCAGCAGCGCGTCGTAGAACTTCATCGCGCGTCCGCCGCGGCCCAGCCGGCACTCGGCCACCCACGCCCAGGGGTTGGGATGGCTGAAGATCGAGCCGTTCTCCTTGACCCCCGGATAGACGCGGGACACGAAGCCGATGCCGTCGTCCACAGTGGTGAAGGAGGGCGCGTTGAGCATCAGCCCGTAGGGGGTATAGAGCCATTCGTCCACGGCGTCCATGCATTTCAGGCCCTCCTCCCGGGTGGCGGCGCCGGATATGACCGCCCAGGTATTGCTCTCCATATGCACCTTGCCTTCGGCCGCCTTGTTCGATCCGATGGGCCGCCCATCGGCGGTGAAGCCGCGCAGCCACCAGGCGCCGTCCCACAGTTCGCGGCGGCAGGTATCGATCATGGCTTCCATTTTCTTTTCATATTTGGCCGCGTCCGCCGTCCGCCCGATGGCGCGGGCCGCGTCCAGGAAATGCCTTGTGGCCCAGATGAGCAGGAAGGCCACCATGGCGCTCTCGCCGCCGCCCAGGTTCAGGCAGTCGTTCCAGTCGGCCCTGAGGCCCTTGGTGACGCCGTGGTCCCCGATCTGGCTGTAGGAGAAGTCCAGCGACCGGGCCATATGCTCCCAGACGGTGGCCGCGCCCTCGTCGGCAAAGGGGATCACTTCGTCGAAAAAACCGGTATCACCGCTCTCGCGCACGTTTTCTATGACCGCCGGGATCAGCCACAGGGCATCATCCGCGCAGGTGTCTTTCAGGCCGTGGATGATCTGGGCCTTGTCCGGCGTGGGCACCACCGTGGGGGACTTAAAGGCCGGCTCGCTGTGCTCCTCGAACCAGGCCGGGTCGAAAAGATGCAGGCCGTATCCCGCGGAGGTCTGCCCGCGGAGCAGCTGGCGCAGACGCGTCAGGCACATGTCCGGTTCGGCGTGGGGGACACACATGGCGTCCTGCGCCGTGTCCCTGTATCCCAGACCGGTGCGGCCGCCCACCTCGATAAAGGAGGAAAAGCGGGAAAACAGCACGTTGATCTCACTCTGGTACAGGTTCCAGATGTTCAGGGACCGGTCCATGTTCCCATGGGGGGTATGCACCTGCAGGCGGCAGAGCTTGCCGTCCCACCATTCGGCCAGTTCCCTGAAGGCTGCGTCCACCCGGTCTTTCGGGTAGCGCTCCCGTGCTTTCCGGGCGGCTGACTCGTCCCCGGTGCCCAGATAGAAGATCACCCGGGCTTCCTCGCCCGGGGCGAGAGTGAGGCGTTTGTGCAGCGCGCCGCAGGGATCGCCGCCCAGCTCCAGAGAGGAAGTCAGGCTGCCCCTCGCAACGCCCTCGGGATCCGCTTCGGTGTGATAGACGCCGATGAAGCGGTCCCTGACCCCGTCGAAACCGTCGGGTTCAAGATCCATCGTGAAGAACTGGTAACTGTTCTCCTCATAGTGCAGTTCACACAGCACGGCTTTGTCCCGGTAATGGGAGCCGGCCGCGTACAGGCTCATCTGGAAGTTCTGGTTGTCCATATCGATATGATGGAAGGAGAACTCCACATATCCGAAAACGCTGATCTTCCGTGTCCGGCCGGATGTGTTCCTGATCCTGACGTCGAAGATCTCCACCGGTGTATCGCCCTGAGGTTCCCTGGGGATGAACAGGGTCTGTACCGCGGAGATGCCTTTGTTGACGCATTCGAATCTCGAATAGCTCAGGCCGTGGCGGCAGGTGTATCCGGCCGTATCCAGGGGCTTTCCCACCGGCTGCCAGCTCACGGACCAGTAATCCCCGTCCTCGTCGTCCCGCAGGTACACATAGTGTCCGGGCCGGTCCAGGGGCACGCCGTTGGGACGGAAACGGGTGATACGGTGATACTGGGGCGTATCCAGCCAGCAGTAGCCGCCCGCGTTGTGGGAGATCACCGCGCCCATGCGCTGTGTCCCCAGATAATTGGTAAAGGATACGGGCACATCCACCCGGTCCACCACATACTCCCGTGCCGCATCGTCGAAATGACCGTAACGCATATTGACCGCCCTCCGAAATCATTGATCTCATTATAAACATATCAGATATAAATCACAAGATAAAGAGACGGGCATGTCATTTTTTGTCTGGTTTTGGCGTGATCCGTACCGGTCAAACAGCCGAACAGCACAATTAAAGACAAGAAACGACAAGCCTGCACGATGATTTTGGCCATGAACTCCCCTATAATGGACACATCAATCAGGAAGGATGATCTGACGTGATGGAGCGAATCAAAGCCCCGCGGAGCCGCCGGCGTTTCAGCGGTAAAACATTCTGGCTCACCACCATGATGCTGCCTGTCACCGTCTGGCTGCTGGTGATAAGGTATCTGCCCATGTTCGGCATCGTCATGTCCTTCCTGGATTACCGCCTGCCCACCCGCAAGCTGCCCTTCCCGAGAAACCTCTTCAAAAGCCCTTGGGTGGGGCTGAAGAATTTCAATTTCCTCTTCACCGGGGAGAGCCTGGTGATGATCCGCAACACCATCGGCTACAACGCGCTGTGGATCGCCCTGGGGCTGGTGATCGCCGTCACTTTCGCTATCATGATGAGCGAGCTCACGCGGAAGTTCCTGGCCAAGACATACCAGACCATGATGTTCTTTCCTTACTTCCTCAGCTGGGTGGTGGTGGCTTACTTCCTCTTCGCGTTCCTGGATCCCACCAACGGCATGATCGTGCGCAGCCAGAAAGCCGCCGGCGGGGATGTGATCGACTGGTACAACAGTCCCGGTTACTGGCCCTATATCCTCACGATCTGCGCCATGTGGAAGAACACAGGTTATTCCACCGTGCTGTATCTTTCGGCCATCACCGGCATCGACCGCAGCCAGTATGAGGCGGCCGCGGTGGACGGCGCCACCAAATGGCAGCAGATGATCCATGTGACGCTGCCCCATCTGAAGCCCATGATCGTGATCCTGCTGATCATGAACGTCGGCAAGATCTTCAACGCGGATTTTGGCCTGTTCTGGTCGGTCCCCATGAATTCCGCGCCCCTGTTCCCGGCCACCCAGGTGGTGGATACCTACGTGTACCGCGCCTACACTTCCACCGGCAATGTGGGCATGAGCACGGCGGCGGGATTTTTGCAGAATCTCGTAGGTTTCATATGCATCATGGCCGCCAACGGCATCGTGCGCCGGCTGGACGCGGACAGCAGCCTGTTCTGAGAGGAGGGAGTTCGACATGACTGTGATCAAAGCCCGTCACGCCCACGCCTTCCGGCTCAACCAGGTCACCCGCAGGACGGAAGCGCTGTTCCACCTGATCCTGGGGCTCTTCGCCCTCGGGTGTATCATCCCCTTCCTTTTCGTCATCATCATCTCCTTCTCCTCCGAGGACAGCATCCGCCGCGTCGGCTATTCCTTCGCGCCGGCCGCCTGGTCCCTGGACGCCTACCGCCAGGTGCTTTCCCTGGGCGACGCCCTCTGGCGCAGCTATTTCAACTCCTTCCTGATCACGGTGATCGGCACCCTCGTGAGCGTGACCATGTGCGTGCTCTACGCCTACCCGCTCTACAGGAAGGATTACCGGTTCCGCGGTTTTTTCAGCTTCCTGAGCTTTTTCACCATGATCTTCGGCGGCGGCCTCATCCCCACCTACATCGTGTGCAAAAATCTCCTGGGTATGAGCAACAATTACTACGCCCTGATCGTGCCCATGCTGGTGAGCCCTTTCAATATCATCATCATGCGCAC
>CACZOZ010000339.1:0-2329 GCA_902782865.1 uncultured Eubacteriales bacterium | reverse complement strand
GGGTTCGAGATGATCTGGGTGAGCGACCCTGTTGGGGAAGACCCGGGCACGCTGTGGTTCTTCATGTACCCCGCCGACCCGGAGGACGAGGAGTACAGCCGGATCATCGAAGGCATGGCGGATTCCTTCACGGTGTTTTTCCCAAAGAGCGTCGGGGAAACGCCGGAGGAGATGTTCGAGTATACGGTCACGGACGGGGAAGCCGTGATCACGGCGTATACCGGGGACCGGGCGTATGTGAACGTGCCGGATACCCTCGGGGGCTGCCCCGTCACAGGGGCCGCGGACCGGGCTTTCTACGAGACCGATGTGAGATGCGTGGCCTTCCCCGACAGCGTCCGGGAACTGGGCGGCAGTCTCTTCGGCGGGTGCACGGAACTGAGCCGGGTGAAGCTCCCCGCCGGACTGACTTCCCTCCCGCCCGCCGCCTTTGAGAGCTGCATGCGCCTGACGGACCCGGGGCTGAACGAAGGCCTGCTCTCCGTCGGGTCCGGCGCTTTCTGGGGCAATTTCTATCTGATGGACCTGAAACTGCCCTCCAGCCTGACGGAGATCGGGGACAGCAACTTCGTGATGTGCCACTGGCTGTACCATTTCACCGTGAGCGGGGACTGCGCCGGCTTCAGGGCCGACCGGGACGGCATGATCCTCTATTCCCGGGACGGGGAAAGGCTGCTGAAATACTCCTTCCTCCTGGAGGACGAGACCTTCACGGTGCCCGACGGGGTCAAAAAGATCGACGCCTACTGCTTCAGCCAGGCGTCCCTCACCGGGATCAGCCTGCCGGAGGGCCTTGTTTCCATCGGCATGGGGGCCTTCGACTCCTCGGGCGTCACGGAACTGACCCTGCCTGAGAGCGTCACGGACCTGGGCGTCGTGACGGGAAACGGCCCCGACGGGGAGCCGGTCACCGGCCGCGCCCCCATCGGCAACAGCCTGAAGACCATCCGCGGCGTCAAAGGCTCCGCGGCGGAGGAGTACGCGGAGCGCTTCGGGCTCATATTCGAAGCGGTCGGGCAGGACTGAGACAGCGCGGAACACGCCCGAAACATCACGGCGCGGGAGGGAGAGAAAAATGGCACACGACGTATTCATCAGCTATTCCCACCATGACAAGGCGGTGGCGGACGCCATATGCAACCGCCTGGAGAGCGACGGCATCCGCTGCTGGTACGCCCCCAGGGATATCGAGCCCGGGGCCAACTGGGCCCGGGCCATCATGGACACCATCGAGACCGTGAAGGTGATGGTGCTGATATTCACGGACTACTCCAACGCCTCCCCCCAGGTGTTCAATGAGATCACCAACGCCGTGAACGCGCGGGTGGTCATCATCCCCTTCAAGCTGACCGATTCCGAGCCCAGCAAGGATCTGAAATACTACATATCCGCCGTGCACTGGCTGGACGCCATGGACAAGCCCCTGGCAAAGAGCATCGAGGCCCTGTCCAGGCAGGTGCGCGCCGTGCTGGATAAGGGCTCCGGAACGCCCCCGCCGCCTCCGCCGCCGCCTCCTCCCCCGCCGCCTCCCCCATGGAAGAAATATCTGACCCTCATCCTGTTCGCGGTGATGATCCTGACAGCGGGATTCTTCGCCCTGAGAGCGGCCGGGATCCTCGGGCCGAAGACGCCCGCCGCGCCGGGGCCCGCGGTGACGGACGCGCCCACCGATGCGCCCACGGCGGAGCCCACGGATATGCCCACTCAGGCGCCGACGGCAACAGCCACCCAGGCGCTGACCCCTTCCCCGTCCCCGACGCCGAGCCCCGTGCCCACGGCGGAACCGACCCAGGTGCCCACCGCCAACCCGAACAACGCGGGCTATACCTTCAAGCCCCGGGGCGCCGCCACCATTACGGCCGGCGAAAACACCTGGGTGGTGCCGGCCAACAGCCTGTGTTTCACCAACCGGTACGGCCTGTACCCCGAAATGAATTTCAGGTGGGAGTATTCCGGCCTGCCCCAGATGAAAAGCCTGGCGTGGATCGAGACCACCCCCCACGAGGACGGGAACGAGTACCATAAATATTTCAAATTCACCAAAACGGACGGGACCCAAACGGAAACAGACATCCAGACCGCCGGATCCGTCATGTTTTTCCTCGACCGGGGACAGGCTGTCAGCGTGATGTGGAAGGATGTCCGGTCCATTTATTTCGACTGGGACGCGCAGGTGCTCCATGACTGGCCGGAATACGTCCGGTTCCATTTAAAGGACGGCCACACGATCACCGCCCCGGCCCACACCCTGGTGGTGGCCACCCACGACAAGCCCGCGGAGAACGTGATCTCCTTCAACCTGTACTTCGACATGCCCGAGGACCTGAGG
>CACZOZ010000338.1:0-9639 GCA_902782865.1 uncultured Eubacteriales bacterium | reverse complement strand
CGCGAACTGTACCGGCAGGTCAGGGGGCGCAGGTGCCTGGTGTTCACCAACAGCCGCATGGCTTCGGAGGAGGCGGCGGCCGCTCTCAGAAGGGAAGCGTCCGAAAATCAAGAGCCGGATACCTTTCACGTGCACCATGGCAGCATATCCAAGGCGCTGCGCGCCGAGGCGGAAACGGCCCTGCGCTCGGCAGAAGGCCCGGTCACGGCCGTCGCTACCAAGACATTGGAACTGGGCATCGATCTGGGCCATTTGGAGCGGGTGGTGCAGCTGGGCGCGCCGGACAGCTGTTCCGGTTTTGTGCAGCGTCTGGGCCGCTCGGGCCGGCGCGGCGCGCCCGCTGAGATGAGCTTCATGACGATGAACAGGCCCGAAGGTGAGGACCCCTTCGATGACCTTCCCTGGGATCTGATCCGCTGCGCGGCCGAGATCCAGCTGTACCTGGAAGAAAAATGGGTGGAACCCTTCACCTTGAAGAGAGCGCCCTTCAGCGTCCTTGTGCACCAGACCCTGAGCTGCCTGATGGGAGGGGAACGCACCGCGAGAGAGCTGGCGCGGCAGATCCTTTCACTGCCGGCGTTCACGCAGGTCCCTCCGGAGGATTACGCGGCCCTGCTCAGATATATGATCGAAAAGGACCTGATCGAAAAGACGGAAGCGGGCACCTTGCTCCCGGGCCTGGCGGGTGAGAAGCTGGCGGGTTTTTATGACTTTTATTCCGTGTTCTCCGATCCGGGCGGGTACCGTGTCATCAGCGGCAGCCGCGCTCTGGGGGAGGTGGACGAAAAGCCGAAGACGGGAGGTATCCTGGCGCTGGCGGGCCGGCTTTGGAAGGTCCGTAAGATCGATCCGGAAAAGAGGAAGATCTACGTGGACCCCGCGGAGGGCAAAACGGCGAAGCAGTGGACCGGCAGCACGGCTCCCGTCCACTTCAGGGTCATGGAGAGGATGAGACAAGTCCTTTTGGAGGATACGGAATATCCTTATATGGATGAAAAAGCCCTCCGGGCTCTGAATGATGCCCGGGCCGCGGCCCGCCGGTATGATCTTGAGAAAATGGTGACGGTGACCGGTGAAAATGACTTGCTTTTACATCCCTTTGCCGGCACGCGCCGCACCGATACGATCGCATTCATCCTCGCGAATCGTTTGCGTGAACGGCTCAAAGTGAAAAAAATGGAGGTCAATAACGCCTGCACGGGCATCCATATCGCGACGGAGCTGCCCGCGGAAACTTTTATGGCCGGTCTGAGAGAGGGGATAAACGCGCTCACACCGGAGGATCTCATCCCTCTTGCACCCGCGGAGGAACGGGACAAGTACGACCGGTATGTTCCGGAAGAACTGAAAAAAAAGGCCTTCGTCCTGGATCAGCTCGATCCTGAAGGGACGAAAGCCCTGTTCGCCTGAGGTTTTCGGGGAACTATCTGCCGATCATCCGGGCAAAATTGTAAAAGCCCAGATACCACACGTTGAAGTCATGCCCGCCGGGGATGTACTGGATGAAGAGGTTCTTTTCGCTCAGCTGCCCGGTCAAACCGTCAAGGCCGTTCACCGCCGCCTCGGCGCTTCGGATGGCCACGGTGTCCTCCGTCCCGCACACGCTGTAGAACACCCGCACGTCCATCTCCGGCGACGCGTTGAGCACCGCGGCGGTCACGGCGGCGGTGTTGGTGGTGGGGGCCGCCGAGAAAGCGCCGAAGGCGCTGAACAGGTCCAGGCATTTCCCCAGGCCCATGTTCACGGTCTGCATCCCGCCCATGGACAACCCCGCCATGGCGCAGCGGTGCCGGTCCCTGATGTCCACCGCGTATCTCTCCTGCAGGGCGGGAAGAAGGTCGTTCCTGAGCTCCCTGTCGAACTGATAGAAGGCTTCGTTGCCGGCCTTTCCGGCGCGCCCGTTGGGCGTGACCACCAGGAAGGGGCGGATCTCGCCCGCGGCGATCAGGTTGTCCATGATCCTCTTCACCCGGGAATCGCCGGAGGGGAGGCCCCATTCCGCCTCGCTGCCGCCGATGCCGTGGCACAGTATCAGCAGGTCATAGGTCTGCGCGGGATCATAGCCATGGGGGAGGTACACGTAGGCGGTCTTTTGATAGGCCGCTCCGGCGCCGGTGTAGTCATGGCCCTCATAGGTGAACTTTTCCACCGTGCCGCCCTCCTCACAGGGCCTCAAGTACCGGGCGGGGACCGCGTCGTCATAAGCCGTCCCGTTTTCCGCGCGTATGGCCGCCTCGATATCCTCGGGGGCGGCGAAGGCCTGCCAGGAGATCAGGGTGCCGCTGCCTTTCAGCGCGATATACACGTCGTGGACACCGGTGATCAGTACCTGCCGCCGCGCCTCTTTGTTGACCGGCCGGAAGGTGACCGAAACGACGGGCGCGCTTTCTTGATCGTCCAGGATGACGCCGACGGTCATCTCACTGTCCGTTTCCGCCTTGAAGCGCAGCCAGGCGGTGCCGTCCCCAAAGTCCATGCCGGGGAAGGAAAGCACCTGGGCTCCTCCTTCTGCGACGGCCGCGCCGGTCTTCACTTCCCGGCGGGGATCGGTGCTTTCGGCGCCCGCGGCCGTCATGATGAGGATCAGGGCCGCGAGGATCAGGATCGTTTTTGTCGTGTTGTGAACGCTCATACTATCCCTTCCTTATCGTTCCGGGAAAGGCGGCAGCCGTGTTTTCGGCTGCCGCCTTTCATGGTCCCCGTTTCGGTTCTATTTCTTGATCTTGAAGGTGAGTGTGATGGTGCCGGTATAGTTGCCCTTGCCCTTCACGGTCACGGTGGCGGTACCCACCTTCACGTTGTTCGCGTAGGTCACCGTATAGTCGGTGCCGTTGACGAGGGTCACGGTCTTCCCGTCCACCTTGATCTTCACGGTCACGCCGGGCTTCAGGGCCTTGCCCGTGTATTTCATCGTGGTCTGGCTCAGGACGGCGGTGGCGGTGGACAGTTTCAGACGGTTGATCTTGAAGGTGGTGGTCAGGGTGCCGGTATAGTTGCCCTTGCCCTTGACCGTCACTTTGGCGGTGCCGGCGTTGAGGTTGTTGGTGTAGGACACGGTGTAGTCCGTGGCCTTCGACAGCGTCTTGCTCTTGCCGTCCAGCACCGCTTTGACCGTCAGGATGGGGGTGTGCTTTTTGCCGGTGTAGGGCAGGCTGGGGTTCACCACCTTGACGGTTTTGAGGGGCGCTTTCGTGATCTTGATGTGCTTGACGACGGTGCCGGTGAAATCGCCCAGGCCCGTGATCTTCACCGTGGCCTTGCCGGCGTTCTTGTTGTTGGAATAGGTCACCTTGTAGTCTTTCCCGGCTGTGAGTGTCTTCCCATAGGCCTTCACGGTGGGCACCGGCTTGATCACTTTGCCGGTATAGGGCGTCGACGCGGCGATCCCGGTCACCTTGGCCGCGGCGATATCGATGCTGAATTGGGCGGGCGCGAAGACCCTCAGCTCATTGGTGCCGGAATAATACCTGACGTAGGCCTTCGATTTGGCGACGGTCTTGCCGTTCACCGACACGGAGAGGCCGTCGACACTGGTCAGGGGCACGGTGCAGCCATCTTCCAGCTTGACCACGGAATCGGGCCACATTTTGCCGCCTTGCGGGACGAGGGAAACACAGAAGTAGTACTTCCTGCTCAGGGACACCTTGGCGCTGCCGTTCCCGATCCCCACCATGTCGCTGCCTTCCAGGCGGTTAAGGGGCCAGGGGGTCCGTACGGTAAAGCCCGCCGTCTTGAGCCCGATAAAGCCCGTCCCCGCCATCCGGGCGTTGACCTCACCCTCGGTATAGGCCGGGCTCAGGGCGATCTTTTCGGCGTTGTAGGTCAGGGACAGCTTGGAGCACACCTCGGCCTTCTTCACGGTGATGACAGCTTCGCCGTATTTCTTGGTATCCCGGTTCGCCGTGGCACGGACGCGGAGGGTGCCCTCCGGCTCGTTCCTGTCGATGTGGAGAAGGCCGATGTCCGATATGGTCGTGCCGGCGCTCTTGGCATTCACGACCTTCCAGGTGACGGATTTATCCGTCTGTGTGCCCTTGACCGTCGCGAAGAACCACAGGTTGCTGTCGGTGTAGCCGACAGCCTTATCGGCCTTCACGGTCACGGAGGTGATGGTGGGCGCCTTATCGGTGACGGTGACGGTGACCTTTGCCGAGGCGGAGGTGTCCTGCTTGGAGACAGCTTTGACGGTCAGTTTTTTGGCGGTCTCGTCGGAGCCGATGGTCAGCTTGCCGGCGGTGGTGATCTTGGTCTTGCTGCTCTTGTTCCCGGACACGGACCAGGTCACGGACTTGTCGGTGATGCTGCCCTCCATCGTGACCTTGAAGGTGTTGGACGTGCCCACGCCCATGGTGAAGTCGCCGCCGTCGATGCTCATGCTGGTCACGATCCTGGTCGTGGACGGGAAGCCCAGCGGCACGGTGATATAGAGATAACCACTGTTATCATTATATCTGAAATCAACGTTCTTGTTCTTTGTGCCGTTGACGTATACGTAAAAATCCGGGCATTCATCGATGTGCCGGTCTATCTTGGGTAATTCCTTGAGCTGGGGATACCATTCATATCCGGCGGACAGTTTGATGCAGTACACGATGGCGTATTGCCGGGATTTCTGCACGCGGGTGCTGCCGTCCTCGATGCCCCACCATGAGCCGGAGCTCCCCCGGTACGCCAAAAAGGTGTTGAACAGGTCCAGGCTGCAGCCGGCGGTGGAGACGCTCACCGTCTCTATGATCCGCTGCTGCACTTCTCCCTCCAGCCAGGCGGTGTTGAGGCTGATCTTCTTTGCGCTGTAGCTGAGGTCGACAGACTTGACGATCGTGTCCGCCGAGGCGGGTGTCCACAGGCTGAGGAGAAGGGCCAGCGCCAGTACGGCCAGCGTCGTTTTCCGAAGCTTTGTCATTTTATCCCCTCCTATAATAAATCGGGCTTATGGGAACTCTTTGCCCTGAGTATACTATCAACGGTGCCGTTTTGTAAAGCGGCTGCCCTCAGATCCCATGCGAGGGGAGGAACTCGTCCCTCTCCGCCATTTTTTTCATCAGCCGCCAGGCGATGATGAACATGGCGATCACGTACACGCCGAAGATGATCAACCCTCCGCCCACATCAGTGCTGTCGGCGATCAGGTCGAACAGCCCGTGGGTCAGGGCCGGGATCAGCACGCACATGAGGCGGCTGCGGCGCGTCATGGCCGAGTCGCCTTTGAGCTCGTACTTCCTGGCCGCGCCGTACCACGCGCCCATGAAGACGGAGAAGCAGATGTGGGCCGGGATGGACACCACCGCCCGTATGAACGCTACCGACGGGCCGTAGTGGAGCACGTAGGTGATGTTTTCCGCCAGGGCGAATCCGGCGGATACGGCCACGGCGTACACCAGGCCGTCATACAGGCAGTTGAACTCCTTTTCCTTCCGGGTGCGCAGGCGCAGCATGAAGTATTTGCAGAACTCTTCCGAGAGCCCCACTACCACGAACCAGTTCAGCACATCGAACAGCATCGTATCGGTGTCCGCGACCTGTGTGAGCAGGTACGTGCCGCCCAGTTCCAGGGCAAGGGCCGGCAGGATGGACAGCATGCCCAGCCCCACCAGGGACCAGATGAGTTTGGGCGGCTCCGGTTCGAGACGGTCCTTGGACCTGACGTACCAGAGCAGCAGCAGTGCCGGCACGATGGTCAGCGCCACCGTACGCAGAAGGGGCACCTCGAATACCAGCCGGAACAGCAGTTCGATGATGAATCCCATATAAAACCTCCGACAAAACGATCGGGCTCGGCCCGTTTTTTTCTATTATATCCGGTGTCAGAGCCCCTGTCAAAACGATGTTCATCCTTTCTTTGACGTGCGGGGATTATTCTGATAAGATGAGCGTACCGATACGAAGATCACGGCGGGATCTGCCGCGCCGTCCGGCCCTCTCACAGGCCGGACCCGGAAAGGAAGCGACAGGGAATGGAAAAGATACCTTATTTTATCTTGGCTCTGCTCATATCACTGGTCGCCGGGGAAGCCGGGTTCTCCTCCGCTGTCATCGGCGTCCAGAACATCCGCGGATCGAGATACAAAGCGCTCGCCGGGCTGCTGTTCGGCCCGGGGGTGCTCATCGCCGCTTTCCTGCTCCTTAAGGGGATGGCGGGCCCCATCCCCATCGCGATCGCGTATCTGATCACGCTCATCCATGCCCTGTACGGCTTTACCCACCGGCTGAAGGTCCGCGGCGGCGTCCTGGTCAGATGCGACGGGGACGGGACCGACGCGGTCATCCCCGGGGGCGTGACGGGGATCGCCGGCTGGGTATTCAAGGATCATTTCAGGCTGCTCCATGTGACCATCCCAGACAGCGTCAGGGCCATCGGTAGCGGCGCGTTCTCCGGGTGCGGAGAGCTCAGGAGCGTCACCATCCCCGCGGGGGTCCGTTCGATCGAGGCCCATACCTTCAGCGGCTGCAGGAGCCTGACCTCGGTCATCATTCCGGAAGGAGCAGGGTCGATCGGGGAGGGCGCCTTCGCCGCCTGCGCGGAATTGAAATCTGTGACTGTCCCGGAGAGCGTGGTCCGGATCCATCCGGAGGCCTTTAAGGACTGCCCGAAGCTCACGGTCATCTGCACCGAGGGCTCGTACGCCCACCGGTACTGCCTGGAACATGATCTGTCCTTCATTTTCGATTATCAGTTCGAAGCCTTTCACGGGCTGCTCCCGCCCGGGTTCGAGAAACTGGCGTCCCCCTTCCTGGCCGATGAGGAGAAGCCCTACATCTTCATCAGCTATTCCCATAAGGACAGGGACACGGTCCTGCCCATCCTCAGGGATCTGTACGAAGAGGGGTGGAGGGTCTGGTATGACGAGGGCCTGACCATCGGTGACTGCTATGATGAGACCCTCGAGGCGCGGGTCCGGGGATGCGCCGCCTTTCTGCTTTTCGTGTCCAGGAATTCTCTGAACAGTTTCTACTGCCGGGAGAACGAGATCCCCTGGGCGGTGGACGCCGCAAGGCCCGTCATCAAATGCGTCCTGGAAAGGGGAAAGGACCTGGATATCCCCGGCGGGTCCGTCATCGGGACCGTGGACAAAAACAGCATCCCTCAGGCCCTTGAAAGAGTCGACGGGCTCATGAAGGGCGAAAGGCGGACGGCCAAAGGGATCACGGTGGTGGTGGATCCTTTGGCCCGGGACGGCGCCGGCGGGGACGGTTTCGCGTACGGCCTGTATTCCGCTTCCGGTTCCGTGACGGCCAGGGCCATCCTGCTGGAGGCGAGAAACAACGGCTGCGCGGTGTACGACGCGGCGGAACAGGGCCCGGATGAGGATAAACTGAGGAACTGCGCCTGCCTGGTGGTGTTCCTGGACAAGGCTTTCCTCGCGGATAAAGGCCTGACGGATACACTGCTCGGGGCGTACCGGTCCGGCAGGGACATGGCGGTGTGCCAGCTGGAAGCCATCGGGGATGAGGATCTCCCGCAGGAGCTGATCGGGCTCCACAAAATGCAGTGGCTCAATTACGCCTTCGGGATCAACGCCGATATGAACACGAAGCTGGCGCGCCATCTCCAGAAGAGGGGATGCCGGGACACCGCCGCTCTGCCCGGCTTCAAATATGAAAAAACGGATGAGGGCATCGTCATCACGCGGTACACGGGCATGGATCCGGAACCTCGTATCGAGAGCGGATACGGCGGCACGCCCGTTATAGAGATCGCCGATCACGCCTTCGCGAACTGTGCCTGCCTCAAGAACGTCGTGATCCCCGAAAACGTGGTCCGCATCGGGAACGGCGCGTTTGAAAACTGCGGGAATCTCCTTCACGTGACCCTGCCCGGGAGCCTTGTTTCGATCGGGGAGGGCGCCTTCGCCCTGTGCGTAGCCCTCACATCGGTCACGATCCCGGAGAAGGTGACGCGGATCAGCGCCGGGCTGTTCCGGAACTGCGGGGGGTTGAAGACCGTTGCCCTGCCGGAAAACGTGACTCAGATCGGCGACGGCGCTTTCAAGGGCTGCGAGAAACTGGATACCGTCAATATCCCCTCCGGGATCAGCCGGATCGGGAAATACGCTTTTGAAGGCTGTGAGGATCTGAAGGCTTTCCCGTTTCCCGAAGGGATCACCCGGATCGAGGAGGGATCCTTCAAGGGGTGCTTCAGGCTCCGATCCTTCACCCTGCCGGACAGTCTGCTCGTGATCGGCGACAGCGCCTTTGAGGGCTGCTACAAACCCGCTTCCCTGACGCTGCCCGGCTGTGTAACGTCGATCGGGCCTTTCGCGTTCAAAAAATGCTCGGGCCTTAAGTCCGTCACCCTGCCGGACAGCCTGCTCCGGATGGGGGAGGGCGCCTTCGAGGCTTGTATGGCTTTGGGCTCGATCGTCATCCCCGGGGGCGTGCGGGAGATAGAAAAGGGCGTTTTCAAGGCCTGCGAGAAGATCCGCACCGCCGCACTGCCCGACGGCCTCGTATCGATCGGGGATGAGGCGTTCTGCTACTGTCATGGCCTCACGTCTGTCAACATCCCCGCGGGCGTGACTTCGATCGGGGCCCACGCCTTTGACCGCTGCTTCACCATGAAGTCCCTCTTCATCCCGGACAGTGTGACCGATATCGGGGAAATGGCTTTCTACGGCTGCGACAAAAGTTTCACCGTGCTCTGTCCGCCGCATTCCCATGCCCGGGACTACTGCCTGCGGAACGGGATCAGGAGCGGCGCTCCCGCGTCACGGTGAGCTTCCGCTCCACGGTCAGCGGACCATATTACGATCTGGAGGTATCGACCATGCCGGATTTCATCCTTTCCCTTTCCACAAAGATCCTGGCGGACGAGAGCGTGCCCGCCCTGCGCCACGCGGCGGATGTCCTCAGACGGGACATGCGCGCGTGCCTTACGGCGCGGGGGCCTGAGAACACGATCCGGGTGCTGTTGGATCCCGCACTGGCTCCGGAGACCTATCAGGCCAGCGTATCGCCGGAGGAGATCAGCTTCACATGCGGGGACGATCTGGGAGCGGTCTACGCGCTTTTGTCGATCAGCGCGCGGTATCTGGATGTGAAGCCCCTGGGCTGGTGGATGGGCGTACAGGCAGAAAAGCGGGAAACGGTCCCGGTGCCCTGTGTTCCCTGGGAGAGCCCCGCTTACCGGGTGCGCTTTCGCTGCTGGTTCGTGAACGACGAGGTGCTCTTCTCCGGCTGGCACTCCGAGGAGAACGCCCGGGCCGAGGTGTGGGAGCGGGTGTTCGAGACCGTGCTGCGCTGCGGCGGCAATATGGTGATCCCCGGGACGGACCGGGGCTATGACGGCAGTGTCCTTAACGAAATGGCCCTGGACAGGGGCCTGTGGCTCACCCAGCACCATACGGAGCTGCTGGGCGCGAAGATGTTCGCCCGGGTCTGGCCCGATCTGAAGCCCTCCTATACCCTGTATCCGGATAAATACGAAGCTCTGTGGCAGGAATCCATCGACCGCTGGGCGGGCCGCCGGGTGGTGTGGGCGGTGGGCTTCAGGGGCCAGGGAGACCGGGCTTTCTGGGAGGATGACGGCGAGGCGGACACCGCGGCCAAGCGGGGCGCCTTCATCACGAAAGTGATGCGCCGGCAGATGGACCTGGTGCGCGCGAAGGACCCCGGGGCCCGGTTCTGCACCAATCTGTACGG
>CACZOZ010000337.1:0-2795 GCA_902782865.1 uncultured Eubacteriales bacterium | reverse complement strand
TTGACCACGCTGTCCGGCACGTTGCCGTACCGGTCGATCATCTCGTCCAGCAGGTCCTCCCGGTCCTCCCGCCCGGTGATGGCGGCGATCTTCCGGAAGATCTCCATGCGCTGATGCTCGCCGGATACGTAGTCCGCCGGTAGGAAGGCGTCCATCTTCAGCTCCATCCGGGTGGCCACGCGCCTTGCGGCTGTGCTGCCCGGCATGAGCTCGGACACCGCGTCCTGGATCATCTTGCAGTACAGGTCGTAGCCCACCGCCGCCACATTGCCGCTCTGCTCCGGGCCGAAGATATTGCCCGAGCCCCGGATCTCCAGGTCCCGCATGGCGATGCGGAAGCCGGAGCCGAAAGCGGTGAAATCCCGGATGGCGTCCAGGCGCTTCTCGGCGGTCTCGCTCAGGCTCTTGTCCGGCCGGACGGTGAAATAGGCGAAGGCGGTGCGGCTCGAGCGCCCCACCCGGCCCCGCAGCTGGTACAGCTGGCTCAGGCCGAAACGGTCCGCCTCGTAGACCACCAGGGTGTTGGCCCGGGGCACGTCCAGGCCGTTCTCGATGATGGTGGAGCACAGCAGCACGTCCAGTTCCCCGTCGTAGAAATCCATCATCACGTTCTCAAGGCGCTTTTCCTCCATCTGTCCGTGGGCCACCCCGATCCGGGCCTCCGGCAGCAGGGCGCGGAGCCTGTCGGCGAAGCGCTCGATGGACTCCACCCGGTTGTACAGGAAATAGGCCTGGCCGCCCCTTGCGATCTCCCGGGCCAGGGCGTCCCGGATCACGCTGTCGGAATACTCCATCACGTAGGTCTGCACCGGGAAGCGCTCCTCGGGCGGCGTGGACAGGACGCTCATGTCCCGCACCCCGATCATGGACATGTGGAGCGTGCGGGGGATGGGGGTGGCGCTCAGGGTGAGCACGTCCACCTCGGTCTTGTAATCCTTGATCTTTTCCTTGTGGCTCACGCCGAAGCGCTGCTCCTCGTCCACGATCAGCAGCCCCAGGTCCTTGAAGACCACATCCTTGCCCAGCAGGCGGTGGGTGCCCACCACGATGTCCACGTCCCCGTTCTTCAGGGCATTGAGGACGCGCCTGGACTCGGCCGCGGTCCTGAAGCGGCTCAGGGACTCCACGCGGACGGGAAAATCCTTGAACCGGTTCTGCACCGTGTAGAAATGCTGCTGGCACAGCACGGTGGTGGGGCACAAAAGCGCCGCCTGCTTGCCGGACATCACGCACTTGAATGCCGCTCTCAGGGCCACCTCGGTCTTGCCGAAGCCCACGTCCCCGCACAGGAGCCGGTCCATGTTGACGGGCTTTTCCATGTCCTCCTTGATCTCCGCCACGGCCTGTTCCTGGTCCGCGGTCAGCTCGTGGGGGAACGCGTCCTCGAACTCCGCCTGCCAGGGGGTGTCCTTCTGGAAGGCGTAGCCCGGCGCCGCCTGCCGGCGGGCGTAGAGCTGCACCAGGTCGAAGGCCAGCTGCTTGAGCCCGGCTCTGACCTTCTTCTGGGTCTTGAGCCATTTGGTGGAGTTGAGGCTGTCCAGCTGGGGGGCTTCCTCGCTGTCGCCGGACAGGTATTTCTGCACCCGCTCGAACTGGTCGATGGGCACATAGAGCCGGTCGGTGCCCTGGTAGCGGATGTAAAAATAATCCCGCCACACACCGTCGCTCTGGAGGCGGACGGTGCCCTCGAACACGCCGATGCCGAAGTTCTCATGGACCACATAGTCCCCTTCGGTCAGGTCGGTAAAGGCCTCCAGCTTGCGGGTGAGGGTCTTGCGGGCGGTCTTTTTGCGGCCGGAAGAGGTGCCGGTGCCCGCGCCGAACATGTCCCCGCCCGTCAGGAAGAGGGTGTCTTCCCCGAAGGAGAAGCCCTGGCTCAGGTTCCAGGGGAGGATGTCGTCCTCCGTGATCTCGATATTGAAGGGGCTCAGGGCGTTCCGGATCCGGTCCCGCCGGCTCCCGCCCGCGGCGCAGAACCACACCCGGGCGCCCCGATGACGGTATGCCCGGATATCCCGCGTGAGCTCGTCCATGCGGCCGTAGTATTTCGGCGCGTTCCTGCCCGCGAACCCGATCAGGGTCTTGGGCGCGAACCCGCCCAGGCCCCGGAGCAGGCCCTCCAGGAGGATGGCCGGCCGCTGATCCAGCGCTTTTTTGACCTCGTCGCAGGTGAACTGGGCGCCCTGCCACTCCGGCAGCGCGTCGCCCCGGTCCAGGGAGGACTTCAGGTCCTCCATGAAGCCGTTCTCCCGGTCCTGCCAGCGCTCGGTGATGCGCTGGCTCTCGTCCAGCAGGATCACGGGATCGGTCCTGAACTGCTCCCAGATGAAGGCGCGCTCCTGCCCCGCGAAGGCGGCCCATTTGCCCGCGTCCCCGGGATAGACCCCCGTCTCCTCAAAAGTGCGGCACCGCTCCAGCTCCTGGAAAATGCCCCAGGAAGCGGGGTTCTCCTCCGGCCGCGCTTCCTTGCGGCGGTCGAAGGCGGCCCGGACTTTCTTCGTCATCTCCCGGGCGGCGTCCCCGGGCAGCAGGAAGGGGAAGGCGGGGTACACCGTCACCTCGCTCAGGTTTTTTTCAAGGCTCCGCTGGCTGAGGGGATCGAAAGTGCGTATCAGGTCCAGCTCGTCGTCGAAAAACTCCAGCCGAAGCGGGGACCCGCCCTCGCCGGGGAACACGTCCAGGATATCGCCCCTCTGGGCGAACTGCCCGGGGCCCTCGGCCATGGGCGCCCGCTCATAGCCCATCCGGATCAGGGCGTCCAGCACCGCTTTGAGCTCGTATCGGTCCCCCGAACG
>CACZOZ010000336.1:0-2392 GCA_902782865.1 uncultured Eubacteriales bacterium | reverse complement strand
CTGATGGACCGGGGCTGCCGCATGCTGGACCGCTGGCTCGGCTGTGTGCCTCAGGACGGCGGCTGCGACGAGGGAGTCGGCTACTGGAACATGGCCGGCGGTGCGCTGCTGGACTGCCTTGAGCTTCTGGAGGAGGTCACCGGGGGACGGATGACCTTCTGGGAGGATGAGAAGATCCGGAACATCCTGCGCTTCCCCCTCAAGGCGCAGATCGGGAACGGGTGGTTCGTGAACTTCGCGGACTGCGACGCCCGCCCGGCTTTATCCGGGGAAAGGCTGCAGTTCGCCGGGGAAAAGCTCCGGGATCCGGATCTGAGCGCCCTGGGGGAGAGCTGCCGCGGGGACCTTGACGGCGAGCTTTCCGATGTGCCCCGCCTGGACCGGCTGCTCAGGATGCTGTTCCATCATCCGGCTCCCGCCCCGAAGGCGCGGACGCCGGAAAACGTCTGGCTGAAGGATCTTCAGGTGCGCATCGTCCGCTCGGGCCCCTTCACCCTGTGCGCCAAGGGCGGGCACAACGGGGAGAACCACAACCATAACGATGTGGGTTCTTTCACGCTCTTTCTGGACGGGGAGCCCCAGGTGGTGGACGCGGGCAACATGGTCTACACGGCCAGGACTTTCTCCCCGGAACGCTACACCCTGTGGAATACCCGCTCGGCGTATCACAACCTGCCTTTGATCGGCGGTCATGAGCAGCTGCCGGGGGAGGGATACGCGGCGCGGGATGTCTCCTGCCTCGGGGACGGGCTGAAACTGTCCCTGAAGGACGCCTACGGGAAGGACGCCGGTATCCTCTCCTGGGAGCGGACAGTGACCCTGGACGAAAACGGCCTCACCCTGAAGGACGCGGGCGCGCTCAGATCGCCGGCGCCCGTCACCTGGGTGTTCATGCTGCGGCACCGGCCGGAATGGACGGGCGGCGCCGTCCTGTCCGGCGGGATCCGGATATCGGTCCCGGAGGGCCTTGATTTTGCCGCGGAAGAGATCCCCGTCACGGATCCCCGGATGGCGCGCAGCTTCCCGGGCAGCCTGTGGCGCGTGACGCTGACCGGCGGGAGCGGGGATCGGATCGACCGCGTATTCGTTATCACAAGGAGGGAGCCCCATGCCTGAGATCATGAACGACCCTTTGCGCACCCGGGAGGACGTGGTGCGCGCGGCGGTAAAGATGCTTTCCCCCCTCCCCGAGTGCCTCACCCCCGAAAGATCCCGTATGATCGTGGGCGAGGGCTCCGCCCACTACTCCGAGGATGTGGCCGGGATGGAGGGCTTTTCCCGGGTGCTGTGGGCTCTGGTGCCGATGATGATCGGCCGCTGTCCCGAGGCGGAGCCCTTCTGGGCGCTGTGGCGGGAGGGCCTCATCCACGGCACCGATCCGGATCACCCGGGCTATTGGGGGGATATCGGGGATACGGACCAGCGGATGGTGGAGATGGCGGTCATCGGCACCGGGCTGTGCTTTCTCCCGGACCGCTTCTGGGCGGAACTGAGCCCGGTCGAACAGGAGCACCTCTATGCCTGGCTCGATCAGATCAACCGTCACGACATGCCGAAAAACAACTGGCGCTTCTTCCGCATCCTGGTCAATATCGGTTTCCTGAAGGTCGGCCGAAAGGTGGACGAGGGCCGGATGAAAGAAGACCTGGACATGATGGAAGAGCACTACGTGGGGGACGGATGGTATTTTGATTACCTCACCAAGAGGGATTATTACACTCTGTGGGCCTTCCATTTCTACAGCCTGGTCTACGCCGCGGCCATGAAGGACCTGGACCCCGGGCGCTGCGCGCGCTTTACGGAGCGGGCCCGGCTGATCGCGCCCCGCTTCGCCTGCTGGTTCGACGCCCGGGGCCGCGCGCTGCCCTACGGGCGCAGCCTCACCTACCGCTTCGCCCAGAGCTCCTTCTGGTCCGCCATGGCCTTCGCGGGCGTCACCGCCGAGGGGCTCGGCTGGGGGCAGTTAAAGGGGCTGGTGCTGAACAATCTCCGCTTCTGGCTGAGCGAGCCGATCTTCGACCGGGGCGGGGCGCTCACCGTGGGCTACGGGTATCCCAACCTGTGCGCCGCGGAGGGATACAACGCCCCCGGATCCCCCTACTGGGCGTTCAAGACCTTCTTCATCCTGGCCCTGCCGAAGGATCATCCCTTCTGGCAGGCGGAAGAAGAGCCGGTCGAAACGCCCCGCGTCTTCCTGGACGAGCAGGTGCGCCTGCTTCTGACCCGGGACGAGGCCGGAAAGCAGGTGATCGCCTATACCGCCGGCAACCACGGCTGGGAGCACATGCACGAGGACGAGAAATACGAGAAGTTCGCCTATTCCACCCATTTCGCCTTCTCGGTCACCAAGGAGGCCACCACGCTGAGCAAAGGGGCCTTCGATTCCATGCTG
>CACZOZ010000335.1:0-3634 GCA_902782865.1 uncultured Eubacteriales bacterium | reverse complement strand
GCCCGGACGCGTTTATTCGTCCTTCTTCATTTTCCGGACCAGGTGGGTACCCGCGTACACGCAGATGAAATATCCTGTGACGCCGATGGACCGCAGGGCGATGGCGTCGAAAGGCCCGCTGTTTTCAAGAGGCGAGACGGTGCACAGAGTAGTGGAGCCGATGAACAGCGCTACGACCAGGATGCCTTCGATGATATACCGGATCATGCGCTTGATATTCTTCAGGGCGTTGTCTTCAAAGGAAAACTGGGTGTGGACCTTGATCTGTCCTTTTTCCAGCATATCCAGCGCATCGGCCTTCTTCACCGCGGAATCCGTCAGGCCGTTAGCGAGCTGGATCAGTTTCATGGCGATCTCAGGGTTCATCTTCTCCGGATGCTCAAAATTCAGGTTAAGATCAAAGCCGCCGCCCACCTTGTCCATGAAGTAGTTGAGGATATTGATCTTGGGGCTGAGCGCTTTGACAGTGCCCTCCACCGCGGTGATCCCGCGTGCCAGATTGGTAATGAAAGGATCGATCTTGTAGTTTTCCTCCTGAAGGCCGCCGAGGATGGTACCCATAAGATCGCCCAGATCAAAGTCGCCGAAGTCGCCTCCGTTAAACTGGCCGCACATGCCTTCGCACATCTCCAGCATTGCGCCGTGATTGATCTCACCCTGGGGCTGCGCCACCTGCAGCACTGTGCGTTTGAGGCCATAGGCATCCTTCATCACCACATTGGTAACGATATCGATCAGGATCTGACGCTGCTTGGAGGTCAGCGTCCCCATCATGCCAAAATCGATCCATTCAATGGAATGCTCCGGCAGCGGAGTTTTTCTTTCGGCAGGGGCTTCCGTCGGATCTTCATCGGCCGCCGCGGCCCGGACGGCCTCGGTTTTCTTGATCAGCACATTGCCCGAATGGGGGTCCGCGTGATAGAAACCGTCCGTGAGCACCTGCGTGGCGAAGTTATCCGCCACCAGCGCGGCAAGGCGTTCGCGCTCTTCGCTGCTCAATGTGTCAAGATGATCCGTATCACTGACCTCAGTACCCGTCACGAAGCTCTCGGTGAGGACAGCCTCGCAGGTGAGTTCGCGATAGCACTTGGGGCTTTCCACCTTCTCCCGCCCCAAATTGTTATTCCAAAAGCGATCCAGGTTGTTCGCCTCGTTGGTCAAATCAAGCTCGGATTTCGAGATATTCTCCAGTTCCACGATCAGGCTCTTGACGTCGATGCCGCCCACGCCGTTTTTGGCAAACGTATCAAGGACCTTTTCGATGAGCGCGAAGTCCCGCGCCACGGTATCGACGATCCCTGGGCGGCGTACCTTTACGGCGACGACCGTACCGTCAAACAGCGTCGCTCTGTGTACCTGGGCGATGGAAGCAGACCCAAGAGGCTTTACATCGAAGGAGGCGTAGAGCTCTTCCACGGGCTTTCCCAGGTACTTTTCGATTTGCTCGCGGACGGTGGCGATATCCATAGGGGCCACTTTTGAACGCAGCCCCGCCAGGGCATCGCAGTAACTGGCGGGAATGTATTCCGCCTGCTGGGAGGCTAATTGACCGAGCTTTACATAGGTCGGCCCCAGATCCTCAAGGATCCGGACAACCACCTCGGGCGTGATCCCGTTATCGTAATTCTGCTTTCTTACGATAGCGATGATCTCCTTGAGTCTTCCGTTGGTATCCGGCTGGGCTTTCTTCGCGTCCTTGCGCTGTTTGATCAAAGCAGAGATAAATCCCGACATAAGAACAGCCTCCTCTTTATTCTTCAGGTGTTTTTGTTAGCGCGGTAGGATAGAGTTTTTTCATTGAGTGGTGGTTTCAGTTTTCCTGACGCGTTCTCTCTGCTGTCAGTTTGCCCGTTTTTCGCCGGATCAGCAGGATACGCAGAAGAAGATGCTCCGCGCGAACGGCGGGATCAACCCCTTTTGTTATCATTCTCCTTATACGGGCTTCAGGGCTTCCTTTTACTGGAGATAAAGTCAGCGCGCAGGTCATTGATCGGGGATCGAGCCAGTCATATTATGGAAATACAAGTGAATTATACCGTATTTATATAGAATTGCAATCTTTTGACCGAATAAAGGGAAAAATCTCAATTCTGGATTTTCAGGCTCTTGCAACAGCCTTTCCCTTCCTTCAATGCATTTTCGCACAATGAGTCCGGTCCCAATAACTGATCCTTTTGCAGAATAGGGCGCCGGTCAAAATGTTCTAAGTGGTTCATCGCTTGTCGTTCAGCATTCATCAAAGTACAATAAAGCGATTCCCCTGAATGTTGTGGATCCTCTGCACCCCGTTTTGCACCCGTAAGGATGGTCTTCAGGGGTGCAAAAGCACAAATCCTGCAGTTTACACAGACAAAGTAAAAAACCCTTGGAACCTAGTAATTCCAAGGGTTTTGCTGGTCGAGGTGGCGGGATTCGAACCCACGACCTTTTGGTCCCGAATCTAGCATTCTTTGTTTGAAGAAGCGTTAAATACCAAGGGTTTTGAGGGCTTTGACTTTATTTGCATACCGTTTTGCATACCAAACGCGTTTTTTTGTGCCAGAATGAAGGCATTTTCGGACTCTTTGCGGCGTGTCTCGGTGAGATGCGTGTATATACGCATGGTCATGGCCTGGTCTGCATGACCCATCCAGAGCATGGCGGTTTTCAGGTCGACGCCTGAATCATACAGCATCGTGCAGAAAGAATGTCTGAGATCGTGCGGCCGGATTTCGACCGGAGTCCATGCTCCTTTTGCCCATCGTTTCGATTTACCGTTCATCTTTTCGCCCAGGGCATACAGATAGCTCTGCCAGGCTCTGATCCATGATGCTTCGGACATCGGTTTACCGGACGCTGAGACACACAGGTGCCCATGAAACGGTTTGATCTCGGCGGCCAGTCCCGGGAGCAGCGGTATATTGCGGATACCTGCCTGTGTCTTTGGCCTGACGATCTCCGGCTGCCCGGCGGTATTGAATCTGACGGCCTCTCTGACCGTAACGGTCATATTCTGAAAATCAATGTCTCTGTCGATGTCGAGGGCAAGCGCCTCGCCGCGGCGCAGACCTGCGTACAGCATTATCATTACGGCCGGTCTGAGACGATGCTGTGTCTGGTGGATTAAAACCCGTTCCTCTTTGCTTATCTCTCTGTGTGTTCCTTTTACGCCTCTGGGAGGGGTGATCGATTCCGCAGGATTCCTGTCGATCACTCCGTCTGCGAGTGCTGCTTTGCAGATCCCTTTAATTGTGTCGCGTGCAGCGGCAATTGAGGATGAGCTCATTCCGGCGAACAGCTGATAGTATGCGCTGATATCGGAGGGCACGATATCGGTCATGTTTTTATTGCCGATTGTATCGATAAAGCGGTTGATGTTGCGAACATGAGTGTTGTACGGTCCGGTGGTCAAGTGTGCCTTGTATGACCCTAGCCATCGTTCAGAATACGTTTTGAAAGAGATGATCTCCGGTTTGGTCAGAAGCTCCTGCTCCTTGAATTCCTCGCGGGCGGCAAGGGCTTCTTCTTCTGTTCGGCCCATGAACTGCAGCCCGGCATACCGGCAGCAGTAGCGGCCGTCCTTGCGTCTTTTCAGATGCTGTTTTTTCTGACGCGGCATGATTACTCCTGATAACCCTGCATATAGCAGCGAGTG
>CACZOZ010000334.1:0-8272 GCA_902782865.1 uncultured Eubacteriales bacterium | reverse complement strand
TATAATCGATCATCATCTTTGGGAGGTTCGTTATGCGGGTCTTATTAACGGGCGGAGCGGGCTATATCGGCTCTCATACCGCGCTGGCGCTCCTGGAAGCGGGCCACGAAGCGGTCGCACTGGACAATCTTTCCAATTCTTCCCCCGAGGCTCTGAAGCGGGTGGGGGAACTGACAGGCAAAAAAGTCCCTCTCGCTGTCGGTGATTGCACCGATCACGCCTTTACGGAACGCGTATTCCAGAAATACGGCCCGTTCGACGCCGTTATCCATTTTGCCGGGCTCAAGGCGGTGGGCGAATCCGTCGAAAAGCCCCTTATGTACTACAAAAATAACCTGGACGCCACTTTCGTGCTTCTTGACGTCATGAAAAAACACGGCTGCAAAAGCATCGTGTTCTCCTCATCCGCCACGGTGTACGGCACGAACAGCCAGATGCCTCTCAAGGAGGATTACCCCACCGGCTGCACCAGCCCCTACGGGTGGACAAAGTACATGAACGAACAGGTACTGCGTGACGTGGCTGTCTCCGACGGCCTTCATGTAGTCCTTTTGAGGTATTTCAATCCCGTCGGTGCCCATCCCTCCGGGCGTATCGGCGAGGACCCCAGCGGGATCCCGAACAATCTGATGCCGTTTATTTGCCAGGTCGCCTCCGGAAAACTGAAGCAGCTGCGCGTATTCGGCAGCGATTACGATACGCCGGACGGGACCGGTGTGCGGGATTATCTCCATGTATGCGATCTGGCGGACGGCCATGTCAAAGCGCTTGAGTACGCGGAGGATCACCCCGGCGTGGAGGTCATCAACCTCGGGACAGGGAAAGGCCACAGCGTGTTTGAACTGATCAGGGCCTTCGAGGAAGTCAACCACCTCAGGATCCCCTGCATCATCGTTGAAAGAAGGCCCGGAGACGTGGCGGAATGCTATGCCGACGCATCCAAGGCCCGGGAGCTGCTGGGATGGGAAGCCAAGCGCACCCTCAGGGATATGTGCGCGGACGCCTGGCGCTGGCAGAAGCAGAATCCCAGGGGATATGATGAAAGGAGATAATGCATGCTCTATAACCAGATAAAATCCATCCTGCCCCATTTCGGCTTCGAAGGCGAGTATCAGACCGCCGAGGAACTGCTGAGCGGAAATGTCAACGGCACCTATCATTTGAAATATTACGCCAGGGACAAAAAGCACGAGTACATCCTTCAGAGGATCAATTCTTACGTGTTCCAGAGCCCGGAAAACATCATGCGCAACATCGAGATGGTCACCGGGCATATAAGGCACAATCTGGAACTGGCCGGCATCCCCAGCACCCGCCACGTATTGGAGCTCGTCCCGACACATGAGGGCGGCTATCTCTATAAGGACAGGCAGGGCGAATACTGGCGCGCGTACAAATATATCGATCACGCGGTCGCCTATGATACCGTGGACAACCCGGAACTTCTGAGGGAAGTGGGCCGCGGTTTCGGCAATTTCCAGCGGATGCTGTATGATTTCCCCGCAGAGAAACTGTTCGTGCCCATCCCGAACTTCCATAATACCATCAAAAGGTTCTACGCTTTCGTCAGGTCCATCGATGAGGACAAAGCTCACCGGGTCCGCCTTGTGGAGGATGAGATCGAATTCTTCTTTGAGCACCGGCGGATGATGAGCCAGATCGTCACACTGCTGGACAACGGAACGCTGCCTCTCCGGGTGACCCATAACGACACCAAATCCAATAACGTGATGGTGGACGAGGAGACGGGCAAGTCCATCTGCGTCATCGATCTTGACACGGTCATGCCCGGATCGAGCCTGTACGATTACGGCGACGCGGTACGCTTCGGCGCGTCCACGGCGGCGGAGGATGAGCCGGACACCATGCGCATCGCCCTGGATCTGGACAAGACCCGCGCTTTCACGAAGGGTTTCCTGGAAGAGACCAACGGGATACTGTCCCAGGCCGAACTGAGGCGGCTGCCCCTGGGCATCAAGGTGATCACCTGCGAACTGGCGATGCGTTTCCTCACGGACTATATCGACGGTGACGTGTATTTCAGGGTCAATTCTCCGCAGCACAATCTGATCCGGGCCAGGGCACAGATGGCGCTCCTGCGCGACGTGGAACGCAAAGAAGAGCAGCTCGCCGATATGGTGGCGGATCTCATCGCGGAGACCGAAACGGGGGCGAAGTGATTGATCCGCTTCATGGACGCCCATTGCCATCTGGAGGACAGTGCCTTCGATGACGACCGGGGCGATGCCATCCGTCGGCTGCGGGAACGCGGCATCGTGGGCTGCGTGGACTGCGGGAGCGATGTGGGTTCGTCCCTCAGGGCCATCCGGCTGGCGCAAAGCGAACCGACGGTATTCGCCGCCTGCGGGATCCATCCTCACGAAGCCGAAAAAGCGTCGGAAGAGGACCTCCACCGGATCTTCACGCTTCTTGATGAAGACAGGGTCGTAGCCCTGGGGGAGATCGGGCTGGACTATTACTACGACGACGCCTGGAAGGACGCACAGAAAATAGTCCTGCGGGAGCAGCTGAAACTGGCGGTAAGGAAAGACTTCCCGGTGGTGTTCCACATCAGGGACGCTCACGGGGACATGCTCGAGATCCTGCGGGCCGAGGACAAGCTGCCGGGCGGTGTGGTCCACTGTTTCTCAGGCAGCGCCGAAACTGCGATGGATTATGTGCGGCTGGGCTTTTACATTTCCTTTGCCGGCCCGCTGACATATAAAAAAGCGCCGCAGCTGGAAAGAGCGTGCGCCGCCGTGCCGGAGGACCGCCTGCTGGTGGAGACCGACAGCCCCTATCTGGCGCCCGTCCCTTTAAGAGGAAGGCGCAACGAACCGGCCAACACCTGGTATGTGCTTGAAAAAATGGCCGCGCTCCGCGGCCGGACCGTCGAAGAGATGGCTGAGATCACGCTGAAAAACACGCTGGCTGTTTACAGGATACCGGAAAACAGCCTCGCGGATTAGAGACCGTTCAGAAGATCCTCCGCGTTTTTGTGGAGGATCATTTCTTTTTCTTCGTCGGAAAAGTCCATCCGGAGGATGGACGCAAGCTCATCAGCCGGATCCCACATCGGAAAATCGGAACCGAACAGCACCCGGTCAGGGCCGAAGAAACGGATAAGATCGTAAAGCCCCCGGTCACCGAGAACGAAACGGCTGCTGGAGCAGTCGACGATCACGTTTTCGTTCTTGAGGTACTCCATGGCCTCATCCCATTGCGAGTATCCGCCCATATGGGCGCCGATGACTTTAAGACGGGGGAAGTTCCGCAGCACATAAGGCAGCTGTGAAGGCGTGTCATAATGATAGCGCCGATCGCCCATATGAAGGAGCAGCGGGCACACATCCTGACAGGCATCGTATATTTTGTCCATTTTCGGGTCGTCTATCGCGACCCTGATCATATCGTTATGGATCTTGATCCCTTTCAATCCGAGGGCGAGGGCGTTTGTCAGTTCGGCATGGATCTCATCCGCGGTCATGTCGGGATGCAGCGTACCGAACCCGATGAAACGGCCCGGATGAGCGTTGACTTCTCCGGCGATGAAGCGGTTGACGGCGCCGGCTTTGGAAGGCACCATGGCAGCGGAATGGATGACGGCCCGGGCGATGCCTCCCCGGTCCATCAGTTTCAGGAGAGTATCGGTATCCCCGGCGAAGTCTGTTTTGATATCGTAAAACCGTCAGATGCTTTCGGAAGCGGCGGCGGCGATCCTCCGGGGATAAACATGAGCGTGAAAATCGATGACCATACGGGATACCTGCCTTTCCGGCGCATTCTGTCATTTTTCTGTCCGCATATCAATGATATACCGCGCCGGGAGACGGAACATGGTTTGTTTTCGCATCAGATCCCGGGATCATGACGGCGCGCGGTCAATGGGCAGCGCTGCCCTTGCCGTCCAATGAGGCGCGCATGAGCTGCAGCCGGGCCATCCTCTCGTCCAGAGACGCTCCGATGTCGGCGCATTCTCTCAGTTCCCGGAACATTTCAGGATGATTCTCGGGGCTCTTTTTATAGCTGATGTTGTGCTCAAGGGACGCCCACCAGTCCATGGAGATCGTCCTGAACTGTACTTCGACTTTCATGAATTTCTTCTGGTCGTGAAGAAAAATGGGGATCTGAGCGATCTGATGATAGGAACGGTATCCGTTTTCCTTGGGCTGTCGGATATAATCCTTGACCAGCAGCACATGCACGTCATCCTGCCGGGAAAACGCGTCGGCAAGCATATAGATATCCGATACATATGAACAGATGACTCTGACGCCCGCGATGTCATTGATATGTTCCTCGACGGTCTCAAGGGACGGCTTCAGCCCCCTGCGTTCCAGTTTCTCCAGGATGCTCATCGGGGATTTGAGGCGGCTTTTGATGCTCTCGATGGGGTTCCTGTCATAGCTCAGGGAGAATTCCTCATTGAGGACATTGAACTTCGTGACCACCTGCATCATGGCGCAGCGATAGTAAGCCATCAGCTCCTGATAGGGAGAAGAGTAAGCGTGGATCCAGTCCCGAACTTCCTCCCGGGGCAGTGACGCGTACAGCAGTTTTTCCAGGGCATTCATTTCACGCTCGTTATCAGACATACATTCACGACCTCCGCATTATCCGGGCAATTCAATACAGCCTTTTCCAGGCAGAGCGTTTAAGGAATTAAGATGACATTTTCTCCGATCTGTGGTATCATCTATGCAGACGACAAATAAAGAAAGGAGCCTTGTATGATCATCGATACAGAAAAAGCAGTCAAGAGAATGATCTCATTGGATGCTATGCTGGCCCCGTTCAAGAATGACATCGCCATGCGCATCGACCGCCGCAACGATACTTTCAGGCGGCTCATGGGGGACAACGGAGATCTGAAAGATTTCTCAAACGGTTACCGTTACTTCGGCTTTCACAGGACCGAAAACGGGTGGGTCTTCAGAGAGTGGCTCCCGGGAGCGGACGCCGCCTGGCTGACCGGTGATTTCAACGGATGGGCCAGGGATACACATCCTTTGACGCCCATAGGCAACGGGGTGTGGGAAGGTGTTTTTCCGGATAAGAACACTTTTTCTCATGGCCAGTATATACGTTTGATCGTCGGTCGTCAAGGACAGAGCTTTGACCGCCTGCCGGCCTATATCCGCCGCGCGCCTCTTGACACGAAAACGAACCGCCTGTGTGGCCAGATCTGGATGCCCGAAGAGGATTTCAAATGGTCCGACGAGGCGTTCCGGAAAAAGAAAGGCCCCAAGGTCCCCCTGATCTATGAGGCGCATATCGGCATGGCGCAGGAAAAATACGGCGTGGGCACCTACCTTGAATTCGCCGACAACGTGCTGCCGCGTGTCAAGAAACTGGGCTACAATACCATCCAGCTCATGGCGATCCAGGAGCATCCCTACTACGCTTCCTTCGGTTATCAGGTAACGAATTTCTTCGCTCCTTCCTACCGTTTCGGCACCCCGGAGGACCTGAAGACGCTGATCGACCGCGCCCATCAGATGGGGATATCCGTCATTATGGACGTGGTGCATTCCCATGCCTGCCCGAACGTGGGCGAGGGCCTTTACCGTCAGGACGGGACGGAAGACCAGTACTTCCTGTACGGCGGCAGGGGCTGGCATCCGGCCTGGGGGACGAACATTTTCAATTACGGGAAGACCGAAGTGCTCCATTTCCTGCTCTCCAACCTCAAATACTATCTGGAGGAGTTCCACTTTGACGGCTTCCGTTTCGACGGCGTCACCTCCATGTGTTACGAGGATCACGGGCTGGGCGTGGCGTTCACGGATTATTCCAAGTATTATACGATGAACACGAATATCGACGCGCTGGTCTATCTCCAGCTGGCCAATGAGCTGATCCATGAGGTGAGGCCGGGCGCCGTGACCATCGCGGAAGATATGAGCGGTATGCCGGGCATGTGTCTGCCAGTGAAGGACGGCGGGATCGGGTTCGACTACCGGCTCAACATGGGGATCCCCGATCAGTGGATCAGGCTGCTCAAAGAAGCGAATTATTCCGACTGGGATATGTTCAAGCTTTATTACGAACTCACCACGGGCCGGCCGAAGGAGAATCGCATCTCCTACTGTGAATCCCACGATCAGGCCCTGGTGGGGGACAAGACCATCATTTTCCGTATGGCGGACGCGGCCATGTACACGGAAATGAATAAGGACTGCCACGAACCCGTGATCGATACCGCCATCGATCTGCACAAGATCATCCGTTTCGTGACGGCCGCCACGGCCGGCGGCGGATACCTCAATTTCATGGGCAACGAGTTCGGCCATCCCGAATGGATCGATTTCCCGCGGGAGGGCAACGGCTGGAGCTATCATTACGCCCGCAGGCAATGGTCGCTGGCGGACAATCCCGACCTGAAATATCAGTATCTGGACGCCTTTGACGCCGCGATGATCCATTTCCTCAGGAAGGGAAATATCCTTGCGGACAGTGAACCCAGAAGCCTGTGGATCGATCAGCTGGGGAAAACGATCGCTTTCGAGCGTAAAAACAGGATATTCCTGTTCAATTTCAACACGCAGTACTCCGACGCGCAGTATCTCGTCCATCTGCCCGAAGGCGCCGCGGGCTCCTGGAAGGTCACGTTCTCAAGCGACGACAGTGCATTCGGCGGGCTTGAAAGGATCGATAAGGAAAAAACATACAGCCCGGATCCGAAGGATCTGAACGGATTCAGGATCTATCTGCCCTGCAGAACAGCCCTGGTATTGGAAAAGACCGGGGATGAATAATAAGGAGGCCGCAATGAACAGGGAAAAACTCATCGAACAGCAGAAATGGATCAGAAAAGAACTTGACAGATCGATCTCGTTCTGGATCGACAACGGATGGGACAAGGTCAACGGCGGCGTGTACACCTGCCTCGACAGGAAAGGAAAGATCTACTCCACCGACAAGAGCGTGTGGATGCAGGGGCGCTGTGCCTGGACTTATTCGTATCTCTGCCACGTTTACGGCAAGAATCAGGTCTGGATGGATTTTGCCCGCTCCTGCCTTGATTTCCTGGAGGAACACTGCATCAACCGTGATCTGGGCAACAGGATGTATTTTACCGTCACGGCGGAAGGAAAGCCCCTGCGCCAGAGGCGCTACTGCTTTTCCGAGAGCTTTTACGCCATCGCCAACGCGGAATATTACGGCCTGACAGGCGAAAAGCAATTCCTGGAGAGAGGACGCGCCGCCTTTGAGATCTACTGGGGACTGTACCGCGGCGGGCCCGATCCGGTGGGGATGCCCCCGAAAACGATCCCCGAAACGCGATCCGGCCGCAGCCTGGGGCTGGCGATGATCTGTCTGAACATGTGTTCCGTGTTCCGCAGATGCGATCCGGAAAAGGCCGCTCTCTACGATGAACGCTCCGAAGTGTGCGTCAACGATATCTTCCGTTATCACCGCAAGGAAGACATGCACTGCACTCTGGAGAACGTGGGGCCGGACGGTGAGTTCCGCGGTGATGTCACGGAGGGCAGGATCGTGAATCCCGGTCACGATATCGAGTGCAGCTGGTTCCTGATGGAATACGCCGACTACTCCGGCTCAAAAGAGCTGCATAAGAAGGCCGAGAGCGTTTTCAATGACGCGATCAGGGCCGGCTGGGATGATGAGTATGACGGGCTGAAGTATTTCATCGACTGCAAAGGGCTCCCGCCGGAGGCTTACGAGCACGACATGAAGCTCTGGTGGCCCCATAACGAGATCATCATCGCTTCTCTGATGGCTTACCGCGATACCGGCAGCGAGGAGTATTATCAGTGGTTCGAGAGGACCCTCGATTACTGCAAAAAGCATTTCGCCGATGAGGAATACGGTGAATGGTACGGCTACCTGAGGCGTGACGGTCTTCCCACGATGCCTTCCACCAAGGGCAGCACCTTCAAAGGTCCCTTCCATATGCCCAGGAGCATGTGCATGGCGGATCAGATGATCGATCAGATCCTGCAAAAATGAAATAATCGTTAAAGTTTGTTAATTCCCTTTTCAAACAAAGCCCGATTTGATATAATAAGTCCAGCGCAAAAGCGCTATATAGGAGGAGCCAAACACGGCTCACCAAATCAACAAGGGAGGAACACGTAATGAAAAAGCTCGTTGCTCTGTTTCTGGCTTTCGTGATGGCCCTGTCCATGATGGCATTCGCCTCCGCCGATGACATGCGCGTCGCCATGATCACCGACTACGGCGATATCACCGACCAGTCCTTCAACCAGACCACTTATGAGGCCTGCAAGGCTTTCGCGGAAGGCGC
>CACZOZ010000333.1:0-4343 GCA_902782865.1 uncultured Eubacteriales bacterium | reverse complement strand
CATCGTGTGGAACGCCCGGGAGATCGTGGATCCCGCCAGCGCCCTGGCCCAGGAGGATATCCTGCCCCATCTGGTGCTGCAGGTGACTGTCAAGGAACAGGACAGGGACGCCGCGTGGGCAAAGGCCATCGTGGACGCGTATCATTCCGATGAGTTCAAGGCCTATATGACCGAGAACAACACCGGCATGTGGTGGATCCCGGAGGAGCTGCGCTGACAGATCCTCCGGGATGAACAAGGGGCTGTTGCTTGCGCAGCAGCCCCTTGCCCGGGCCCGCCTCGTCTGCCGGATGAACGCGGGTGAAGACAGGTGAAGACGGACAGGACAAACCGTTTTCACCCTGAAACCCTTGTGCCGCAAGGCTTCCGGCCCGCGGTGAAAACGGTGGACACGGTTTTGCGCACCTTTTACCGGCGTATACTCGACCCCCCGGGGCCGGATGGCTGTACCTGCATTTTCAGGAAGTTTATATAAAAGTGTTTTCACCGTTTTCACCACCCCTTAAAAACCCTTGTGCCGCAAGGGCTGAGGCGGTGAAAACAAAGATCAAAAAGTGTCTTCACCCTGTTTTCACCGTCTTCACCGACGCCGGGATCGGGGCAGGCAGGAACGCCAAAGGCGCGATAAAGGAATGCTGACGGCTGACGGGCGATGGCACCGGGTGGATGTAAAAAGCGGGTCATCGCCGGGATCGCCGTGCGTTTTCGGCACTGAGCGGTCAAGATCCCGAGGATCCCCAGATCAGAAACAGAAAACCGGAGCCGGCCGGAATCATCCGGCGCATGGCTCCGGCTTGTGTTTGGTTGTTTCGGTCGTTTGATGGCGCTGTCCGTACAGGCCGATATATAAAAGGGGCTGCTGTGGACTTTTTGAGCTTCCGCAGCAGCCCCTTTTTGACCTTAGGGTCCTTGTTTGGGGATCATTTTTTCTTGTCGTCGACCAATTGCATCAGCAGGTCCAGGATCTTCAGATAGATCCAGATCACGGTGAACGTAAGGCCGAAGGCGGCGGACCACTCGTATTCCTTGGGGTAGTGCTGTTTGACGCAGTCATCGATCATGGAAAAATCACTGATCAGGAACAGAGCGGCGATCAAAAGGCCCACCACATCCATCCCGATGGAGATAACGGGGTTCCGCGTCATGGCCTGCACATAGGGCCTCGTGGCGGGGATCAGTGAGCCCAGGAAGGACATGAGGCCCAGCCCCACGCTCCCCAGGATCAGCGCCAGGAGCACGGTGCGGTATTTCTTGTCCGCCTTGATGGTGCCCGAGGCGTACAGCCAGCTCATGACGGCCACCACGGCCACGGTGAGCAGCAGCGCTTCCAGGCCCAGATACTCATATCCAACCAGCACCTTGAATACCAGGAAGGAGATCACGTAGCCCTGGCTGGCGGAGTAGAGCGTGCCGGTGACGGGCACGGTCTTCCGGATGAAGATGCCCACCAGTTCACTGACGAGACCCAGGATCAGCACGACGGCGACGATGACCGTTTCCTTCTTGGTCAGGGCCACGGTGAATTTCTCGTAGAACTCGAAGGTCTGCCACACGGGCTCGTTCGCCATGGCGGCTTTCACGATCAGCTGGACGATCATGCCGGCGAGAGTCATAAAAAGGAACCAGCCGGTCTTCACGGCGATCCCCGCGTAAGAGGCCGAGTCGGTCTCGCTGCGTTCGGTGATCCTGCTCAGGCGTCTTAAGATCGGGTTGGCGTGGAACAGGGTGTTCGTTTTGGGTTTGGTCCCGGTGCTCATGGAAAAGTCTTCCTTTTTATATTTCCGGAGATCGTTATCAAATTCGATGCGCGGCAGATCATCCGCGGCTTTTGCGCCATCTGTGCATCTCGGTGCACATGATCAGGAAGGAGCCCACGGCGTGCAGATCATTGACGCTCACGGGGCGCGCGATATAGAAATCATAATCGCCCACACCGGTCCCGATGCACACATTGCCGATCTGAAGGTCATCGCCTTCCCATGAGAGGGAGCGGATGACGCCCTCATACCCGCGCACCGCGTTTTCGGCATAGTCACCGGGCAGATATCCCAGGCGCATCGCCTTGCACAGCCCCGCGACGTACAGGCTCGAGCAGGAATTTTCCGGCCAGTTGCCCGGCTCGTTGATCTTGTCGACCACCTGGTACCATCTCCCGTCCCCGGACTGGTAACGGCACAGGTTTTTGAGCAGATCGCAGGCCATGCGGATCACTTCACCGCGGCCCGGTGCATCCTCGGGGATGTGGTCGAGGTCATTGAGCAGGGCCACCGGCACCCAGCCCATGGCGCGGCCCCAGCATTCCGGCGCTTTTCCCGTCTCCGGATCCGCCCAGGGCTGCGTGCGGTCACGGTCCCACGCGTGGCGAAGAAGGCCGGTCTTCGCATCCTTCGTGTTCTTTTCCATCAGGAGCGCTTCACGGATCACGTCCGCCGTCATGTCCCTGTCCCCGGTGCGGGCAGCGTATTCCGAGCAGAACGGCCCGCCCATGTACAGGCCGTCGAGCCACATCTGGTTTTGGCAGCGGGTCTTGTGCCACCATCCGCCCTCCGGTGTGCGGGGGATGGCGCGCACTTCTTCCACGACGCTTTCGATGCACTTGTCATAATAGGCGTCCCCGGTCCTGTCGCGGATCGGGAACAAAAGTATGCCGGGCTGGATATCATCAAGGTCTCCGAAGGAGACGTCCCTGATGGCGCCGTTCTCATCGAACACACTGTCGATCCAGGCTTTCGCGTAGTCAAAATAGCGGTCGTCCCCGGTCTCTTTCCAGGTCTCCATCATGCCGGACAGGAACACGCCCTGGTGATAATGGAAGTGCCCCTTCGGGGGAAGGTCGGCGCTCTGGAACTTGCGCATCATCGTGTCGCAGGCCGCTCTGGCGTATCCCAGCGCGTCCAGGGGTCTGCTTTTATCGGCGGAAACTTCCATGGATAACCCATCCTTTCCTGATCGTTCTGCGGATATTGTACCCGCAGTCCGGGACAAATGCAATAGATGGGTCATCGATCGAGGACGATCCTGTACCTTATCCGTTCACCAGTGATCCTTCCGCGTCCGCCCGCATGCCTCCCAGGAAACTGCTGTAGTATCCCGGGGCCAGGGGCGCCATGGTGAAGCGTGTGTTCAGTTCCACTGTCTCTCCGGTGGCGGCGGAGCGCTCCATGCCGTCCAGGACCTCCAGGCAGTGCAGGCCGTATTCCTTGCTGCACCGGTTGGGGCGTCCCTGCCGGATGGCATAGGCCATTTCGGCCGCGCCGACGCCCCGGTGGCCGTAGTGGTCATAGGGGCTGGGCTCCACGGTGTTCCTGCCGTCGTAGCCGTGGGTGAAGGGCAGGACGCAAGGAGCCTGATCGGGGTATAAAAGGGTGTTGGCGCCCCCGAAAGTGTCCGGGTCTCCTATCCGGAGCACGCCCCGGGTGCCGAACAGGGTCAGAGCGTGCTGGGAGACGTTGACGGTGTTGCCGTCGAAAAGCACGCTCACCAGCGCGCCGCTTTGGAAGCGCAGCGACGCGGAGATCACGTTGCTGCCGGGGATCTGCCAGGGCTTCTGATCGGCGCCGCGGAACAGGAACCGGGGCTCATGCACCGGCGCCGGCGCGCCGAAGGCCTTGACGGACTGTACCGGCCCCAGCAGGCTCAAAAGTGCTCCGATATAGTAGATGCCCACATCATAGGGCAGGGTGCCGCCGCTGCCCTTCAGAAAGGTGAACACTTCCGAGTTCAGGCACTGGTCGCGGTCGATCACAGCCAGGCCGGAGGTGACGGTACCGATCATGCCTGTATCCAGCGCCCGGCGGGCGGTCTGCAGGCCGGCACCCAGTACGGTGTCCGGTGCCGCGCCCAGGAAGAGGCCTTTTTTGTCCGCCAGCGCGCACAGGTCTCTCGCTTCCTCCACGGTGACGGTCATCACCTTCTCGGTCCATACGTGCTTGCCGGCTTCCAGCATCTGCCGGATGACACTGTAGTGCACGAACGCGGGGGTCAGGTTGATCACCAGTTCGATGTCCGGGGAGGCGGCGATCTCATCGATGGTCATGACCCTTTCGATGCCGTAGGTACGGGCTTTTTCTTCCGCGGCCGCTCTGTTGATATCTCCCACTGCGGCCAGTTCGATGATCGAAAACAGGTTTTTCAGGTTTTTGATGTAGATATTGCTGATCATGCCGCAGCCCACCACGGCGGTCCTGACCTTTTCCATGATCGTTTTCTCCTTTATATCACAAATACGGGCGGCCTTATAAGGCGCGCCCGTGCTGTTTGGTATTATAAAACCCCGCGCTAGGCGTGGGGTTCGGGGAAGCTTAAAGCTATGCAAAAGAGAAAGAAACTCCTTTTGCTATAAT
>CACZOZ010000332.1:0-4057 GCA_902782865.1 uncultured Eubacteriales bacterium | reverse complement strand
TCGCCCAGGATCAGTTCCTCCTTCGTGAGGCGGATGTCGCTGGAGTCCATCTTCACCAGGGTGAGCAGGTCGCTGATGATGGCGCTCAGCCGGTCGATCTCCCGGTCGATATCCGTCAGGAACTCGGTGCGCAGGGCACGGTCCATGTCCGGCTGGAGGATCAGGGACTGGATCATGATCTTCATCGTGGCCAGGGGCGTTTTCAATTCATGGCTGGCGTTGGATACGAACTGGTTGCGGCTCTGGTCCAGGGTCTCCACCTTTTCGCTCATGGCGTTGAAGGCCTGGGCCAGCCGGCGCATCTCCCCGGAGCCCTTGACCACCACGCGGGAGGAAAAATCGCCCCTGGACATGTGCTGGATGCCCCGCATCAGCCGGTTGATAGGCCTTGTCATGACCCGGGCCAGGATCAGGGAGGCCGCCAGGGCCGCGGCCGCGGTGAGCACCAGGATGAACAGTGTCCTGTCCCGCATCTGGAACAGGGAACGCATCATGGTCTCGGCGCTGGTGACCTGCACCAGGGCCCCGATCACCTCGTTGCTCCACACCACCGCCGCGGCGCAGTAGGAGTCCCAGTCCGTCTCCTGGGCGCGGAACAGCGCGCCCTGGGGATCGAGCACCTCCCCGGTGCTCTCCCGGTGCACGGCGTAGTCAAGGGGCGTGCCCATCACCAGGATCGAGGCGATCTCCCGCTGGTCCAGGCGGTGGCCGTTGCTCAGGCCCCGGGTGTCCGCCTGCACTTTGCCGTCCGCGTCGCACAAAAGGATGCGGGCGTTCATCTGGGCGGCCGCTTCCCGGAGCGTGTCCCGGATCGCCTCCGTGTCGCCCCGGAAAAGTGCCGGCGCCACCCGGGAAGCCAGGCTCTCCAGAGCCGCTCCCTGGGTGTTGATCTTTTCTTCATACAAATAATCGCCTACCATGCTGGTCAGGATGCTGGCCATTGCCCCGAAGGACAATCCCACGATCAGCAGGAAAGCGATCAAAAGCTGAAACCGGAATTTCAGATGTCCGTGATCAGTCCTTGTCAGTGAAATAGTAGCCCACTCCCCACTTGGTGAAGATGAATTCAGGCTGGGTCGGGTTGCGCTCGATCTTTTCTCTCAGGCGCCGGATATGCACGTCCACCGTGCGGGCGTCGCCCATGTAGTCGTATTTCCAGACGGTCTCCAGCATGGTCTCCCGGCTGAACACCTTGCCGCGGTTGTTGATGAACAGCTGCAGCAGGTCGAACTCCTTGGCGGTGAGGCGGATGTCCTTGCCCGCCAGGGTCACGCTGCGGTTGATCACGTTGACTTCCATGTCGTGGACGCGGATGATCTTCCTCGTCTCCATCTGTACGGGCTGGTTGGTGCGGCGCAGGATGGTCTTGATGCGGGCCTTGACCTCCAGGATGTTGAAGGGCTTGGTCATATAGTCGTCGGCGCCGTACTCAAGGCCGAGGATCTTGTCCATGTCCTCACCCTTGGCCGTGAGCATGATGATGGGCACGGTGCTGGTCTCCCGGATCTTCTGGCACACGGCGATGCCGTCCATCTTGGGCAGCATCACGTCCAGAAGGATCAGGTCCACCGGATTTTCATAAAACAGGGTCAGCGCTTCCTCGCCGTCGTTGGCTGTGAGGGTCTCGTATCCCTCCTGCTCCAGGGTGAAACGGAGACCTTTGAGCAGCAGGGGCTCGTCATCCACCAGCAGAATACGCTTACTCAATTGATTTTCATCCTCTCATATGGATTGTATCAGAAGCAAAAACAGGATTTTAGACAATCCGTAGTTATTTTACAATAATTTCATAACAAAATGCAAGTCTTTTTGAAATATTTTTTCAACAATTAAAACAATAATTTTTCCTTTAGATGTTGACAAGACGGCGAAACCATGGTATCCTTCTACTGTGATTAGCACTCAACTCGGTCGAGTGCTAACAACGAGGAGAGGAGGAGGACCATGACCGGGTATGGGACCGGCCTGGATGACCGGAAAAAGCGGATCCTGCTGGCGGTGATCGATGATTACGTGCACACGGCCATGCCCGTGGGGAGCCGTACGATCTCCCGGAAGTACGAAACGACGCTGTCCTCCGCCACGATCCGCAACGAGATGAGCGATCTGGAGGAGATGGGGTATCTCGAACAGCCCCACGTCAGCGCCGGGCGGGTGCCCAGCATGCGGGCCTACCGCCTGTATGTGGACGGGCTGATCTCGTCCATGAGCTTCCTGGGGGACGAAAAGCCCATCCGGGATTATTTCGAGGAGCGCCTGGCCCGGATGCAGGATGTGGTGGAGAGCGCGGCCGCGGCCCTGAGCGAACTGACCCGCTACACGGCGGTGGTCATGATGCCCAAGCAGCTGGATCTGCGCATCACCGGGCTGCAGCTGGTGGCCATGGATCCCGGGAGCGCCCTCCTTGTCATCATCACGGACGGCGGCGTGATCCGCAATTCCGTGATCCACGTGTCCGAGGCGCTCAATTCGGACGACCTCTACAGCATTTCCCGCCTGCTCAGCGAGCGTCTGAAGGGGCACACCCTTCAGGAGGTCCAGGAGATGCTGGCGACCTACTCCCGTTACAGCGGCGCCAATGAGAGGGTATGCCGGGATATCTCGGACCTGGCCAGCCAGATGGCCCGCCAGACCAGCGAGGATACCATCGCCGTCCACGGCACCCACAATATCCTCAACTATCCGGAATACGCCGACGTGAGCAAGGCCCGGGGCTTCATGTCCGCTCTGGAGACGCGGGAAAAGCTCCTCAGGTTTTTCCCCACCGGCGGCGTGACGCCCTTCAGCGTCCGGATCGGGCCGGAACTGGGCGTCAAGGAACTGGAGGACTGCGCGGCGGTCTGCGCCTGCTACGCGGCGGGCGGGGGCCATCAGGGAACGATCGGCGTGATCGGCCCGGCCAGGATGCCCTACGGCAGCGTGCTCCGGGTCCTCCACGCGGTGGGCGGCATGCTCAGCTCCCTTGCCGGGGAGATATGATGACTGATCAAGATAAGCGGGTGATGAAATGAGTAAAAAGAAGGTTATCCCTGAGGAAGAAACGCCTGTGGTCCCGGAGGAAGCGGCTCCCGAACAGGAAGCGGAAGTCCCCGAGGTCAAGGAAGAGGTCCGGGAGGACCCGGCTCTTGAGGAAGCGCGGGCGAAGGCGGAGGAGTATCTCGGCCTGGCGCAGCGGGTGCAGGCGGATTTCGACAATTTCCGCAAGCGCAACGCGTCGGTGCGCGCCGAGAGCTACGAGGAAGGCGCCAGGGATCTGATCAAGCTGATCCTGCCGGTGGTGGACAATCTGGAGCGTGCTCTGGAAGCCGCCGGGGAAGACAGCAGCCTCAAAGAGGGCGTGGCCATGACCTGCCGCCAGCTGATGGATATCCTCAAAAAGCGCGGCGTGGAAGTGATCGACCGCAAGGGCGAGAAATTCGACCCCCGGTACGAGAATGCCGTCATGAACGCGGACCCCAGCCAGGGAGAGCCGGGCACGGTGTGCCAGGTGTTCCAGAAGGGATACAGGCTCGGAGATTTCGTTCTGCGCCACGCGATGGTGCAGGTCGTGGGAGAATAACGTTATCCGCCCTTTGGGGCGGGCGGCGTTCTTCATATAACAAAGCTAACAAGGATCGACAATAAACATCGAACAGGAGGAATGAACTATGAGTAAAATGATCGGTATAGACCTTGGTACCACCAACAGCTGTGTGGCGGTCATGGAAGGCGGCCAGCCCGTCGTGATCAACAACGCGGAAGGCTCCAGGACCACCCCGTCCGTCGTGGCTTTCACCAAGGACGGTGAGCGCCTGGTGGGCCAGATCGCCAAGCGGCAGGCCATCACCAATCCGGACAGGACTATCTCGTCCATCAAGCGGCAGATGGGCACCAATTACAAGGTGAACATCGACGGCAAGCAGTACGGCCCGCAGGAGATCTCCGCGATGATCCTGCAGAAGCTCAAGGCGGACGCCGAAGCGTACCTGGGCGAGACCGTCACCAAGGCGGTCATCACCGTGCCCGCTTACTTCAGCGACGCGCAGCGCCAGGCCACCAAGGACGCCGGCCGCATCGC
>CACZOZ010000331.1:0-10664 GCA_902782865.1 uncultured Eubacteriales bacterium | reverse complement strand
CAGCTGGTCCCTTTCCCTTTTGAGCCTGAATTCCGGCGCCAGGCCGGCGATGAACCAGGCCGCGAAGGCGACGACCGCGCCCAAAGCGGCGCCGATCACCATGTTCCTCACAGCCTTCGAGAACACGCTCGCGGCCTTGCCCTGGGCGGACGTGTGCCGGGCGTAACCGGTATAGAAGGAGGAGGAGAACACCTCCAGCATATGGTCCCGGATCTTCCGGTACAGCTCCCGAGCGCTGGCCAGACAGGAGATGAGCTCCTCCCGGGCCGCGGTGAGCATCTCCTCGTTGCCGGCGTTGGCCGTCAGGCTGGCGATGGTATCCTCATAATCCGCCGCGCTGGTCTCCAGCGCCGCCAGGGCCTCGTAATTGGCGGCCTGCTCCAGGATCAGAAGGTTGTAGTAATCCGTCGTGGTCCTGGTGGCGCGGGAGGAATCGCTCTCCTGCATGGACACGTAGATCTCGTCATTCTTATACTCATCCAGGATCTTCTGGGTGGTGGCGATGTTCTCTTCCTGGACTTTCTTGGCCGCCAGCACCGTATTGAGCCTGTACTGGTAGCCGGAAAGCATGGTGGCGGTATCCTTGGCCAGGGACTCGGTGCGCACGAAGGAGTACAGATCGTCCACCCGGACTTCACGCAGCTGGGTGACGGCCGTCATCAGCTCCGCGAGGGTGTAGCCCGTCTTGCCGGAACGCCAGGTGAGCACTTCCTCGGACATCATCTTGCCGTAATCATCAAGGTCCTTGAGGGCAGAGGAAAGCATATCCAGGCTCTCCAGGATATCCTGCTGATCCGGATCCACCAGGGCGACCCTGTTCTCCGGAAGCTTGAGCGGCGCGTAAGTCGCCACCAGGTAGTTATTGTACTGATCCACCACCCGGTCCAGCAGACAGCGCAGCTCGCCGTCGGAAAGATAGGTCTTCTTCTGGCTGTTCTCATCCCCGAAGCCGTTGGTGAGAGACACGATGAAGCGGTTCTCGTATTTCAGTTCGATGCCCCTTACCTGCTCGTAAGCCGCGGCGTTCTTGGCGCTGACCATGCCGGAAGCCACTTCCTGCTGGCGGCGGCTGTCCTCGGTCAGCATCCGGTCGATCCGGATATTGCGCCTCAGATTCGATACCGAGACCGGCTCGCTGAGGGTGGACGCTTCCAGAGCGTTGCTCAGCACATAGGAGCTCTTGACCCCGTTGAGATCAAGCTCTGTGCCGTCCGGCGCCGTCAGGTCGGACACATCCACATAATAGACCTGCCTTTTGTCGACCACGGGCACCTTGTAGTGCAGGCTGACTACCGCGGAGACCGTCAGCGGTTTCTGGTCCAGCTGCGCCATAAGGAGCGGCGCGCACAGGCCCACCAGCATGCACAGGACGATCAGCCAGGCGTAGATGCGGCTTTTTTCCTTCATGTTGTGGAAAACATGGCTCAGCTCGATCACGTCATCGGCGGCCCCGGGCGCGCGGTTGACCGTCACATTGATGCGGGCATCCCGGTCGATGGTGATGTCCCGTTCAGCATCTTTATTGTCCAATTCAACACCCCCAACAGCGGTATCGGAAACGCATAAATTTCCTGTATAATATTATCACATCGCCCCCCGCTTGTAAAGGCGGCCGGAAAGGCGCCGAAAAGGCGACAAACTTGTTGACTTTTGTTCGTGAATGTTTTACAATCTTTTTATCGGCTGAACGCTATTTTAGTCGATGTAGCGTGAGCTGTTTTCAGATACAGGGTTTATGTTGCAGGCAGCGGCACAGCCGCATAAGGCATAAAGCATAAGTTCATAATTGCTTTACCAGTGATAAGCGATGTCGTATTTGATGACAGCACAGCCGTACGCGTATGACCGCGTACGGTTTTCATGCGTTAAAACAGAACAAAAAACCATGAAAGAAAGGAGAAAAAAGAGGGAATGCAATGGTATTTAGCCCTGATCCTGTGCCTGATTACCGGCGCCGTCGGCGCTTACATCGGTTATATCTACCGCAAGAACGAGTCTGAAAAAAAGATCGGCAGCACGGAGCAGTACGCCCAGCGGCTGCTGGATGACGCCACCCGCAAGGCTGACGAACAGAAAAAAGAAATGATCCTCGCGGCCAAGGAAGAAGTGCTCCACCTGAAGAACGAGGCGGACAAGGAGATCCGCGCCAGGAGGACCGAACAGCAGCGCTCCGAAAGAAGGATCCAGCAGAAGGAAGAGACCCTGGACAAGAAGGAGGACGCGCTGGACAAAAAGCGCGACGCCCTCGCCGCCCGGGAGGACGAGCTGGAGAAGAAGCACGAGCAAGCCCAGAAAGCCCTGGAGGAAGCCGAGAGCATCCGCCTGCAGCAGCAGACCGAGCTGGAGCGCATCGCCTCCATCACCCATGACGAAGCGCGCCAGATCGTGGTGGAAAGGGTGCAGAAGGAAGCCTTCCACGACGCCGCCGCCACCGTGCGCGACATCGAGGCCAAGGCCCGTGAGGAGGGCGAAAAGAAAGCCCGCAACATCATCGCCCTGGCCATCCAGAAGTGCGCCGCGGACCATGTGGCGGAGACCACCGTGTCCGTCATCAACCTGCCCAGCGACGATATGAAGGGCCGCATCATCGGGCGTGAGGGCCGCAATATCCGCGCCCTTGAGACCGCGACCGGCGTGGACCTGATCATCGACGATACCCCCGAAGCGGTGATCGTGTCCGCCTTCGATCCCGTGAGGCGTGAGATCGCCCGGCTGGCCATCGAGAAACTGATCATGGACGGCCGCATCCATCCCGCGAGGATCGAGGAATGCGTGGAAAAGGCCAAGAAGGAAGTGGAGACGCAGATCCGCGAAGCCGGCGAACAGGCCGTGTTCGAGACCGGCCAGCACGGCATCCACACCGAGCTGGTGCGCCTGCTCGGCCGTCTGCGTTACCGCACCAGTTACGGCCAGAACGTGCTGAAGCACTCCATCGAGGTGTCCCACCTGGCCGGGCTGATGGCCGCGGAACTGGGCGCCGACGTGCAGCTGGCCAAGCGTGCCGGCCTGCTCCATGACATCGGCAAGGCCGTGGACCACGAGCAGGAAGGCACCCATGTGTCCCTGGGCGGCGAGCTGGCCCGCAAGTATGGCGAGAGCAGCGACGTGATCCACTGCATCCTGGCCCACCACAACGACGTGGAGCCCCAGACGGTGGAAGCCGTGCTGGTGCAGGCCGCCGACGCCATCAGCGCCGCGAGGCCCGGTGCCCGCAGGGAGAGCCTGGAGAACTACATCAAGCGCCTGACCAAGCTGGAGGAGATCGCCACCTCCTTCCAGGGCGTGGACAAGTGCTATGCCATCCAGAGCGGCCGCGAGGTGCGCATCATGGTCAAGCCCGAGGATATCAACGACGACGGCACCCGGATCCTCGCCCGCGAGGTGGCCAAACGCATCGAGGCCGAAATGGAGTACCCCGGCCAGATCCGCGTGAACGTGATCCGCGAGACCCGCAGCATCGATTACGCCAAATAAGGATCCTGTCATCAAAACAGGCTGTCCCCCATCCGGACAGCCTGTTTTTTTGCACGCAAAAACCCTCCGCGAACGCGGAGGGCGGATGATCTTTCAGGTCCCGGGGTCAGCCCAGGTCCACGATGATGGGGATGATCATGGGATTGCGCTTGATCTTCTCGTAGATATAACGGTGCAGCTCATCCTTGATGCGGTTCTTGATGCCGGGCCAGTCGCCGGCGTCGATCACGTCGTAAGAAGCGATGATATTCCGCACGATGTCCCGGGTGCTCTCGATGATGTCCTCATTCTCCCGGACATAGACGAAGCCCCTGGAGATCACGTCCGGCCCGGAGAGGAGGATGTTGTTGGTCCTGTCAAAGGCCATGGCCAGGATGATCAGGCCGTCCTGGCTGAGGTGTTTGCGGTCCTTGAGCACCATGTTGCCCACGTCCCCGATACCCAGACCGTCGATGAGCACCTCGCCCACGGGCACGGTGCCCGTGACAGCGATGGAGTCCTCACCGATCTCCACCACCTCGCCCGCCACGGGCAGGATGATGTTCTCCCGGGGCATGCCCAGGCTCTCGGCCAGCTCGGCGTGCTGCCAGAGCATGCGGTACTCGCCGTGGACCGGCATGAAGTATTTGGGCCGCACCAGCGTGTGGAACAGCTTGATCTCCTCCTGGCAGGCATGGCCGGACACGTGCACCGCCGCCATGGCGTCATAGATCACCTCGGCCCCGCAGCGGTAGAGCTGGTTGATGACCCGGGAAACGAATTTCTCGTTGCCGGGGATCGGGGTCGCGGAGATGATCACCTTGTCGCTGCGCTTGATGGCCAGCTTGCGGTGCTCGGAGAAAGCCATCCGTGTCAGGCCGCTCATGGGCTCGCCCTGGCTGCCGGTGGTCATGATGAGGATCTGATCGTCCGGATAATTGTCCAGATCGTCGATCTCCAGGAGATAGTCCGGCGGGATCACCAGCTCGCCCAGATCCATAGCCACCTGGGAGACGCTGACCATGCTGCGCCCCACGAAGCAGACCTTCCGATCGAAGCTGATGGCGCTGTCGATCACCTGCTGGAGACGGTTGATATTGCTGGCGAACATGGCCACGATGACCCGGCCCTGGGCGTTGAGGAACTGATCCTTGAAAGTATCGCCGATCTTCCGCTCGCTCATGGTGTAGCCGGGCCGCTCGATATTGGTGCTCTCGCACAGAAGGGCCAGGACTCCCCTGTCCCCCGCCGCGGCCAGGCTGCTCAGATCGGTCACCTGCCCGTCCACCGGGGTATAGTCGATCTTGAAGTCGCCGGAATGGACGATGGTGCCCGCCGGGCAGGTGATGATCAGCGCGCAGGCGCCGGGGATGGAATGGTTCACCTTGATGAACCGGACAGTGAACTTGCCCAGACGCACCTCCTGCGGGGGCGTGACGGTATTGAACGCGATGCCGTTGACGCGGCGTTCGCGAAGCTTGATATCGATCAGCGCCAGGGTGAGCCGGGTACCGTAGATCGGCGCGGGCACCTGCTGGAGCACATAGGGCGTGGCGCCGATATGGTCCTCATGCCCGTGGGTGAACACGAAGCCCCGCACCCGGTCCTTGTTGGCTACCAGGTAGGATACGTCGGGAATGACCAGGTCGATCCCCAGCATGTCGTCGCTCGGGAACACCGATCCGCAGTCCACAACGATGATATCATCCTCGTACTCGATGGCGGTGATATTCTTGCCGATCTCGTCCACGCCGCCAAGGGGGATGATCTTGATTTTAGAAGGCATACAGTCTCTCCTTTCGGGGGCCGTGAAGCATATGATGATAAACCGTATACAACTGTGTTGATACGGTTGATTTTAACATATATCCGCGATCAAAGCCTATATAGGTATTTCACAATAAATCGTCAGAATACTGGACAAACTGAATAACAAAAACGTTTTTGAGCGGCTCACCGCCTGTGAAATGTGATCTTGTTCTCCGTGCCCTGCCTCAGCCGGACGAGATTGGCGCGGTGGCGGATAAAGGCCATCACCGCCAGGGCCAGCGCCCAGACGCCGCAGGGCCAGACGCCTTCGGTGATGAACAAAAGCACCGCGAATACGGATACCAGCGTCAAGGAACCGACAGAGATGTACCGGGTCAGCCAGATCACGATGAGGCAGAGGACAGCCGCGGCCGCACCCTGCCAGAAGAAAGTCATCAGCAGTACGGCGGCAGAACAGGCGATGCCCTTGCCGCCGCGGAAAGAGAAGAACACCGGCCAGTTATGCCCGATGATCACGAACAGCCCGGCAAGCATGCCGCCGTCCCGGGAAAGGAGCGCCTGCCCCAGGAGCACGGCCAGAGCCGCTTTGAGGAAATCCCCCAGGAAGGTCACCGCCGCCGCCCGGATGCCCACCGACCTTAAAACGTTGCTGGCACCGGTATTCCTGCTGCCCTCATTGCGGATATCATGCCCGTTCCGCTTCCCCACCAGGATACCGACGGATACGGACCCCAGCAGATAGGGAACGATCACGCACACAGCGATCTTCAGGAGCATCTGGCCGCTCATCACCGCTGGTCCTCCTTTGAGCGTTCTCTCAGTTCGAACCGGATGGGAGTGCCCTCGAATCCGAAGGCCTTGCGAAGGCAGTTTTCAAGGTAACGCTGGTAGGAAAAATGCATCAGTTCCTCGTCGTTGACGAACAGCGCCACGGTGGGCGGGCAGGCCGTGGGCTGGGTGCCGTAATAGATCTTCAGGCGCCTGCCGCCGCTCATGGGAGGCTGGAGCGCCATCTGCGCGTCGCCCAGGACATCGTTGAGAGCGCCCGTGGGCACGCGGCGCGAATACTGGTCATAGGCTTCCTTGACGGCCTCCAGGACCTTGTCGGTCCTCTGACCGGTCAGGGCCGAGATATGCAGCACCTTGGCGTAATCCATGAATTTCAGATCGCTGAGGACCTGTTTGAGGCTGCTCTCCAGGGTGCCGGTGGTCTTCTCCACGCTGTCCCATTTGTTGACAGCCACCACGCAGGCCTTGCCCTCCTTGCGGATGATGCCGGCGATCTTCGTATCCTGCTCCGTCACGCCGTCATTGGCGTCCAGGATCAAAAGCGCCACGTCGCAGCGGCGGATGGCCGCGATGGACCTGAGCACGCTGTAGCGCTCCAGGGTGGCCTCCTCCACGTTCTTTTTGCGGCGGATGCCCGCGGTGTCGATCACGTTGTAGCGGGTGCCGTCCTTGGCCTCGTACGGGGTGTCGATGGCGTCCCGGGTGGTGCCGGGGATATCCGACACCATGGACCTTTCCTCCCTGAGGAGACGGTTGACCAGAGAGGACTTGCCCACGTTGGGGCGGCCCACCACCGCCAGCTGGATGACCGTGTCCTCCTCCTCCGGCTCCTCATATTCAGGCAGCAGGGACACGATGCGGTCCAGAAGATCGCCCAGGCCCAGCATGTTGGTGGACGATACGGCCACGGGATCGCCCAGGCCCAGGGCGTAGAAGTCGTAGACATTTTCCTGCACACCGGCGTAGTCCACCTTATTGACCACGAGGATCACCGGCTTGCGCGTGCGGCGCAGCAGCACCGCCACTTCCTCGTCATCCGGCATCAGGCCGGCCCGGCCGTCGGTGAAGAAGCAGATCACGTCCGCCGTGTCGATCGCCAGGTTCGCCTGATGACGCATCAGGGACAGGAGCTTGTCGTCGCTCTTGGGATCGATGCCGCCGGTATCGATGAGCGTGAAGGACCGGCCGTTCCAGGTGGTATCGGCGTAGATGCGGTCCCTGGTCACGCCGGGGGTATCCTCCACGATGGAGATACGGCTGCCGGCGATCTTGTTGAAAAAGGTGGATTTGCCCACATTGGGGCGTCCCACGATGGCGACGAGCGGTTTGCTGCGGTTCATTGGTCCTGATGCCTTTCCTGATAGAGTAGCGCTTCATAGAGATCGAAACCGTCCCCTACGAAGGTGACAGGTGCGGGAAGCGCGGCCCGCAGCTCTTCGACGGTCATATTGTCCAGGGTCATGTCCCCCTCGCTGCGCAGGATGGACCGGGTGATGAGGATCTGATCGGTCTTTTCGTCACGGAGCAGTTTGGCAAGGTCCCTGCCGGTCATCAGGCCGCTGACCGTGACCGTCTCACCGAAAAAATGATTCACCACGGGGATCACGCGCCACCGGAGCCCAACGGGCCCCCACCGGGTGAGGAGCCTTTCCATGTGAGGGGCCATGCCCGTTCCGCAGGCGATGGTCACATGACGGTCATCCGCCTTCGTGCCGGCGTAAAGACGCGAGGCGGCGGAGAGCTCCTGCTCCAGCTGACGCAGCATCCCCACGCCGTTCTCGATCTGGGGATAGCCCTCATAAGCTTCCTCGTCGGGAGGCTCCCGCCCTGCCAGGGAATAAAACTCGTCCGCCGGGAAAACAAGACGGGTACCGAATCGGTCAAGGAACGTTCCCTGCCAGCGCTCGGTTTGTTCCAGCAGCGCCGCCGCTCCCTGAGCGTCGTAAGGCGTCAGGGGCGTGAGCCCGTCCCGGAACCGGGTCAGCCCCACGGGCACCAGGGCGACGCTCTTCACATGGGGGCGGAAAGCCGCCAGGTCCGAAAGAGTGCGGTCCAGCTCGGGGCCGTCATTCCATCCGGGACAGAGCACCACCTGGGCGTGGAAGTCGAGCCCCTGGGCGGTCAAACGCCCGAGCTGATCCATCAGCAGGCCCGCCCGGGGACAGCCCAGCATTTTCTCCCGCAAAGCCATGTTGGTGGTGTGCACGGAGATATAGAGCGGGGACGCCCTGCGCCGGAGGATGCGGGAAAACTCCTTTTCGCCCACATTGGTCAGGGTGATGAAGGACCCCATCATCAGGGACATGCGCCAGTCGTCATCCCTGACGTAAAGGCTGGGGCGGAGGCCTTCGGGCATCTGCTCCACGAAACAGAACACACATTTGTTGGCGCACAGCCTGGGGGTGATCGCGAAGGATTCGTCCATCTCCAGGCCCAGGGGCTCCTCGGGCGCCTTGCGGATCACCGTGTGCCGCCTGGCCCCGTCCGGCCCTTCCAGATCGATGCGCACCAGCGCCTCCGACGTCAGGGCCTGATAGTCGATCTCGTCGATGACTTCCTCACCGTTGATGGACAGTATATGATCCCCTGCCCGGATGCCGGCGCTCCACGCCGGTGCGCCGCGCCTGACAGATCTGATCTTTATCTTCATGCGTACCCCCGTTCATCACGGGTATTATCGGTCAAATGACTGGTTTTGTCAACCCGGGTCAGTAAACCGCGGCCATCGCCTGGGTGAGCGCCGTCATGGCGGTGATCAGGTCGGCTGTGGCGGGCGAGGAATCCAGCAGCCCCTCCAGGCGGGAAGCGGCCTCCCAGATGGGCCACGCGCGCGCCTCGTCCAGGGAGGACGCCAGGCTGCGGGCGCTCTGGATCAGATTTCGCGCGTCCTCGACGATGACCGGATCGGCTGACACCGTGACGCCCGCCTGGGTGTGCAGCGTGCACCTGCGGCCGGAGAGGATCGCCGAGTTGGCCCGGGCATCCGACGTCAGGCGCAGGGACGCGAAGGAACCCAGATAATCCACCAGTGTTTCCTGATAGGAAGTGCCGATGTACTGATAGAGGGGATGGCCCTCGGGGATGATGACGGCCGAGCGCTGCACGTGGTCGGGGCAGTACGGGCCGGCCAGAAGACCGGTATCCGCGCACATGTCCAGCGTGTAGTGCATCTGGCAGGTCACCTTGGGCGCGCTGTCCTCGGGCCACCAGTCGGTCACCGTGCCGTAGCCCATGTTGTCCTTCAGGCAGGCGTCCGTCGCCAGCTGGCCGCTGACCGCGCAGGTGGTCACCCGCACCAAGCCGTACTGGCCCGGATTGCCGTCCAGGATATCCCGGTTGGACTTGCCCTTGACGGAATGGATGGTGCTCATGAAGTTCTGCCAGAGCTTCGCGGCCGAGTTGCCGCCGGTCGTCTTGGACGAGAGCGGCTTGTAATTGTCGTGCCCGATCCACACAGCGCCGGAATACCAGCCGGTCATCCCCGCGAAGAACACGCCGCGCTGATCGGAATTGGTGCCGGTCTTGCCGGCGACGGTCTGCCCGCTGATCTTCGCGGCGGTGCCCGTGCCCTTGGACACGGCCTCCTTGAGGATATCCACCGTCAGGTAAGCGGTGGAGGGCTTGAATATCTGGCGGCGGTCCTGCGCAGCGTGGGCGTCATAGATCGTCTCGCCGGCGCTGTTGGTGATTCCCAGGATGCTCATGGGGGTCTGATAAACGCCGCCGTTGCCCAGGACGCCGAAGGCCACGGCCATCTCAAGGGGCGTGACGCCGGAAGAGCCCAGGGTGACGCCGAAGGGCGTGCGGTTGATATGGCTCTCGCTGACGCCCAGTTCCCGGAGGGTATCCGCCGCGCGGTCCACCCCCACATAGGTGCTCATGCAGTACGCCGCGGCGGTATTGTCCGACCGGACGAGGGCCTCCCGCAAGGTCTCCGGCCCGCGGTAGCTGCTCCCGCCGTAATTCTGCGGCCAGGTATCCTTGCCGTCCGAGCCGATCCAGCCGTCCACCGGAACGGGCATATTGTACAGCACGCTGCCGCCCCCGGCCCCGTTCTCGATGGCGGGCGCGTAAACGCCCAGGGGCTTGATGGCGGAGCCCACGGGCATGTTCATGTCTGTGGCCCGGTTCAGGGTCTTGCGGGTGGTGGGCCGGGTCCTGGAGCCCACGATGGCCTTGATCTCCCCGGTGCGGTAATCCATCACCACCGCCGCCGCCTGGGGCTGGGGGATCTCCTCGTAGGTGCCGTCAGAGTTTTTCGCCCGGTAAACACCGTCGGCCGGATCCCTCAGAGCCGGCCAGGAGCTGAAACCGTAAAGGGTATCCTCCACGGCCTTCTGGATCTCGGTATCGATGGCCAGGTAAATGTGATAGCCGCCCGTCCGCAGGGCCCGGTCCATCCTGGAGCGGTTCTCCGCGGTATTCTCCAGGCCGTTCTTCTTCAGCAGGATCCCGATGGCTTCCTTGATGGCGTATTCCACATAGTGGGGGTAATCATACAGCTGGGTGCTCTCCGGCGATTCCCGCAGCACGTTGGCCGTGGACGGATCCAGGGCCGCCTCGTACGCCTCCCGGGTGATGAACTGGTTCTCATACATGCACCGGAGCACATAGTCCGTCCGGTTGTTGGTCATGGCCGGATAGTCCACCGT
>CACZOZ010000330.1:0-6425 GCA_902782865.1 uncultured Eubacteriales bacterium | reverse complement strand
TCAGCAGCCGTCTCCGGTTCGGTTCCTGTTCCTTCATGTAAAGACTGACTTCCTTTCCGCGGACATGTCCGCGCATCTATTTTGGCCCGTTATCGGTCATTTGTCAAGCGGCATGCCGGGCATGACACGTTGCTGACGCAATGCGGCCATGATCTGCTGACCCCCGATCGTCTTTAGGTCCGTCTTGAAGGATCCCGCCCGCCGTGGTATGATGGCCGCAGAGGATAAACCATGAAAGGAGAAAAAGCATGCAGCCTGATGATATCGTGATCAAAAATGAGAGCCTGACCGTGACCGTCAGCCCCCTGGGGGCCGAGATGCAGTCGGTGACCGACGCCCGGGGCACCGAGCGCCTGTGGAACGGGGACCCCGCCTACTGGACCGGCCGGGCGCCCGTCCTGTTCCCCTATGCCGGCGGGCTTAAGGAAGACCGGTACGAGCTGGACGGAAAGGTGTATGAAAACTGCCCCAAGCACGGCTTTGCCAAGGTGAGCCGGTTCACCGTGGAAAAGGCGGACGATACCTCCGCGGTATTCCTGCTGACCGAAAAGACAGAGTTCTACCCCTTCGATTACGCGTTTAGGGTCTCCTACGCCCTTGAAGGCAGCAGCATCCGCGTATCCTACAGCTGCACCGATACCGGCACCGCGCCCCTTTACTATTCCGTGGGCTGCCACGAGGCCTACGCCGCGCCGGGCGGCATCGAGCACTACCGCCTCGTGTTTCCCGAGGACGAAAGCTTTATGCATTCCGTGCTGCGGGGATCCCAGATCACAAAAGATCTCGTCCCCATGGCGCCGGACGGAAAAGTGCTGCCCCTTAAAGAAGAGCAGTTCACCATCGACGCCATGGTGTTCCTCTCCCTCAGGTCCCGGTCCGTACGCCTTGAAAACGACCTGAACGACGACCGGGTGGAGATCTCCTATCCCGGCCACCCCTATCTGCTGGTGTGGAAAAAGCCCCAGGCCCCCTATGTGTGCGTGGAACCCTGGGTGAATCCCCCGTCCTATACCACGGACCCGATCGACCTGAAGGCCAAGCTCGGCATCCAGCGCCTTGAGCCCGGGGAAACGCGTGTCCACGAGCACGTGATCCGGTTCTCCTGATACATCAAAAAAGACCGATCCGCAAAAGACGGCCCCGTCATCCGGGGCCGTCTTCATTTGGATGGCTGTTCCGACCGTTTCTGTCACTTATTCATCATGGCCAGCACTTTGTCAAGATCACAGCTGCGGATCAGGGTCTGCTCCGGCCGGACAGGGCCTTCAAAATGATCCGCCACGATGAGATCCGCCTGTGCAGGATCATCCGCGAGCTGCGATGCCATGCCGGCAAAGAGATCCCTCATGTTGATCAGGGATGACAGGGAGAAATAGTGCCGCATGATGCCGATATCCGAGGTGCCGGCCACCGACCTGTCGGAGTCAAGGTCCAGGTTCAGCCAGATCATTTCCCTTTCCTCCAAGTCCAGCGCGAACAGATGGGAAAAGGTGCTCTTCCCCGAGATCCTGAATGCCGTACTGACTGTCCTGGGCTCAAAGATCCCGCCGCTGTCATCCTCCTCGCGGATCATGAAGCCCGCCTTGCAAAGCACTTCCGAAAAAACGACATCGTCCGTATAGACATTGTCGGTAAAAACGATGTAGCGGACGGAAGGATACTTTTCCCTGAACTCGGGGATACGGATGTCAAAGAATTCGGATCCGCCGTCATAGCCGGAGGTCTCATCCCCGGAAAAAGTGATCGCCTCCGACTGCATGCCGCTCATGGACCGCCAGGAAAACTCGATCTGGTCTTCCCCCTCCTCCTCCAGGCCGAAGCAGGCCAGATCGATGTCATCCACTTTTTCCCAGTAGGTGAAGCAGCGCACTTTATGCCCCTCCGGGACAGGGATCCGGGAGCCTCTCGGCAGAACTCCCGGGCCTGAGGCACCGGCGGATCCCTGCATCGGCAGCGTGATGCGCTCCATCCCTTTTTCGATATATACCCTTCCGATCTTCCTGTCCGCCAGTTTTTTTCCGATACATTCCCGCAGCTGCTGTTTCACAAAGGGCCCGAAAAGAACGGCTGAGCTTTTTCGCCTGGCCGCTTCCGCCCGAGTTTCCTCGTGCGTCCTGAGCAGCCGGTGCTGAACGAACCGGAAGGTACGCTCTCCCGAATACGCTGTTTCGTAATGCAGCAGCAGCTGATACAGCATGATAAGACTGATATCCGATAAATGCCGGACGACCGCATCCACATCCGCCCGGCTGCCGGCGCGGGACAAAAGATAGTCCATATGGCGGGCCACTGCACCGCTGCCCTTGTCATGGGCCAGCGTTTTGGCCGCACCGGCAATATCCCCGCGGGCCACAGCTTCCTCAAACCGCGCGTAAGCAGACCGGTTTTTTCCCCGGGTGCGCATGGCCATCACGAAGGAACTTGCTCTTTCATTCTTCGGTTCATAGTGGATATGATGCAAAAGGCCGCACCAGGCGCGTTTTTTCTCATAGCAGTCCGATATATCCGTTTCTTCCTGCTCAAAAAAATAATCGATGACAGCGCTGATCAGCTTGCGGTCCCTGTTCCTCAGGTCCAGGTGGCGGATATCTTTTTCGTAACGGATCATGGCCGGAAAAACCGCTTCCTCGAGCACCGGCTCTTCAGGCTCGGCCGGCGGGGGCGGGACCGGCTCTTCCTTCCGCGGAAACAAAAGATCCCAGATCGTTTTTTTCTTTTCAGCCGCGTCTTTCTTTCTCGCTTCGTAAAGGGCCGTCTCGTCCTGCCAGGCCTTCAAAGCGGCCCGGTACGCTGCCTTCTTTTGATTGTTGCGCCTCTCGGCAGCGATGTACTGTGCCATCCGGCGGTCATGATCCCGGTTTTCCTTCATGTTTTTAAAGCCCAGGCCGCGGCTGTAATTGATCTCATCCGCCATTCTGATCACATCGGGCAGCTTCAGGAAGCGGGCAAAGGAAATGTCCCGGGTGCCGTCGATCAGGCGGATGGCGGTGTCCTTGCTCCGGCAGACGGTGATCTTTTCGGGACAGGCACGGGCATAGGTCACCACCATGTCCTCCTGATCCCCGTTCAGCGGCCGGGTGGAAGACAAAAGATCCTGTACGGCATCCGCGATGAGCCGCATCGCTTCCTCGGCTTCGATAATGATGAAATCCTTGGGCTCCGTCTTTTCCCGAAAGGCCAAACGCTCAAATTCCTTTTCGAACAGGGAATGCCCGGGCTGCGAAAAATCACCGAGACCGTACGTGATCGCGTAGTGGATCAGCTGATCCATCAGTAACTGATCTTCCGTCAGTTCCAGAACACTGTTCGGGAATCCGCGGTAAAAAGGCTGAGGCACCTCCTGCCCGATGACATGTACGGCAAGCTCCACCATGGCCCAGGTGGCCAGATGGGGATCTTTTGTGATCCGGATGCCGAAAACATCCGCCAGCGTGAACAGCGCCCGGACGCAGTCCCGCCTGTTTTCACCCGTATCATTCACCAGGATGCCCTTGTTGAACAGATAATGTTTGTACTCGGCAGCCAGCCGTTTTCCCGCGGCCATTTTGAGGACCCCCTTATACAAAACAGATCCTATGTCCTTGCGGTCCGGGATATGCCCCCCGGCGAAAGCCATGGATCTGTCTGATGCGTATTGCGGGACTGTTCATTGAGTGATGAATGGATGGAAATAAGCCCCGCTAGCTGCAGAAACAGCTTATCACATCCATGTTTCCGATGTCAACAATGACCATGCATTCCTTCGGCGCGCATTTCATCAAAGCCTCCGCCGACCGTGCGGAGATCTTTTTCAGCTCCTCCTCCGGCGTCTCCCGGCTCAAAGTCACGATCGTGCCGTCATCCGTTTCCACGGTGACGCCGGGAAATGCCGTTCATGATCGATGCAAATGAAAAAACCCACTGCCGTAAGCAGTGGATTTTTTCATTTGATCAGTGCTTTCCAGCCTCACGGATCTTGGCCGCTTTGCCCTGACGTTCACGCAGGTAGTAAAGCTTGGCCCTGCGCACCTTGCCGCGACGGATCACCTGGATGGAATCCACCCGGGGGCTGTGCAGCGGGAACGTGCGCTCGACGCCGACGCCGTAAGAAACGCGGCGAACCGTAAAGGTTTCCCGATTGGAGCCGTTACGCTTGGCGATAACGGTGCCTTCAAATGCCTGAAGGCGCTCACGGCTGCCTTCAACGACTTTCACCTGTACACGTACAGTGTCACCGACGTTGAATTCAGGCAGATCGGAACGGAGCTGCGCCTGCTCGATAGAGCGGATGATTTCGCTCATGGGAGTGTCCTCCTTTCCTCATAGACGTTCATGCACCTGATGTGCAGCGGACCGCCCGTTTGACACAGCGAATATAATAACACATTTTTTATTGACTTGCAATCGCTTTTTTTGTACCATGACGGTGATCTTGACTGAAAGGGGATTTTAAAGCATGAACATCGTGTGCCTGGATATGGAAGGAGTACTGGTTCCGGAGATCTGGATCGCGTTTTCCGAGGCGACGGGGATCCCCGCCCTGAGGCGGACCACCCGGGACGAGCCCGATTACGATAAGCTGATGCATTTCCGGATGGATATCCTGCGGGAGCGGGGCCTGGGCCTCAGAGAGATCCAGGCGACCATCGCCGGGATCGATCCCCTGCCGGGCGCGAAGGAGTTCCTGGACAGCCTGAGGGAACGCGTCCAGGTGATCATCCTGAGCGATACCTTCGAGCAGTTCGCCATGCCCCTGATGAAGAAGCTGGGCTACCCCACCCTGATGTGCAACACCCTCACCGTTGGATCCGACGGCATGATCACCGGCTACGTGATGCGCACGCACAAGTCCAAGCTCACCACGGTCAGGGCCCTGCAGTCCATCGGGTATGACACCATCGCCGCCGGGGACAGCTTCAACGACCTGGACATGATCCGCGCCTCCAAGGCCGGCTTCCTCTTCCGCTCCACGGAAGCCATCCAAAAAGACAACCCCCAGATCCCCGCTTATGAAAGCTTTGAGGACCTGAGGGCCGCGATATTCGCCGCGCTGGATTAACTCAGAAGGCTCTGCGCGGCCTCCGTCAGCTGCCGGACGGCGGTCTGGAAATCCTTTGTGTTCTCGACGGTCGCGTCCGCCGCTTCCCTGAACACATTGTGGACCCGGTGATAGGCCTGGATGACCTGGTCGTATTCCTCGTTGGACGGGTCGCCGCGGCTCGCCAGGGACTTGAGCAGCAGGTTCAGCGGCCGGTGGATATAAATGATCACCCCATGGTTGCGCATGATACTGATGTTGAGGGTGTCATCACCGATGGTCTGCGTGGTGGCCACCACATGGGCCGGCCTGCCCACCAGATCCGCCAGGATGCCCGTTTCCGCCGTGGCGACGAAAGCATCCCCCAGGGCTGCCCGGGCACTTTCGGCCGACGCCTGGCCCAGGAGACGGCAGATGGTCTGCTCGGTATCGCAAAAAGGCAGGCCCAGAGCCTGAGCCAGCTTTTGCCCCATACTGCTTTTACCGGTACCGTTCATACCGACCAGGAAGATGTGTGCGTTCAGCAATGGCTCAGCCCCTTTGGGAGAAGTGAAAGATATGATCGCGGCCGTGGAAAGGAACATGCCCAATGTGGTAATAATATACCATATAACAACAATTAAAGCAAGCAAAACCGGCATTTAGCTCTTCTTTTGCCTGTTTTTCATGAAAAAAGGCCGCCGGAATGGCGGCCGCGCGCGGTATTTGACTTTTTGCGGGACGTTTTTTCAGCGTCCCGCGGTTTTTGTTCTGCCGGGATCCATTTTCTTTGGAGCGATGAGATCGATGAATCGCCTCACCTCATCGTCCCACAGCGCCCACTCGTGGGCACGGCCCGGGATCTCGCGATGGATCACGTCCCAGCCGTTTTCCTCAAGGGCGGGCCAGAAGGCGCGGTGCTCCCCGTACAGGAAGTCCTCCGTGCCGCAGGAAAGGTACAGCCGCGGCCTGAGGGGCCGGGAAGCGTTCATCTTCATGAGGGCGTACAGGTCCGCCCCGGAGAGCGCCGGGTCCTCCCCGCCGAAGATGCGCTGAGCGTCATCGGACTTTCTCGCCGCCATCCGCCGGATATCCACGGCGCCGGAAAAGCTCCCCGCCGCGGCGTAGCGCTCGGGGAAAGTGAGCGCCAGGCGCATGGCGCCGTACCCGCCCATGGACAGGCCCGCCACGAAATTCCCTTCGCGGCCGGGCGCGAGGCGGAACAGCTTTTCCGTCACCTCCGGCAGCTCCCGGGACACATAGTCCCAGTACGGCCTGCCCCGCTTCTCATCGCAGTAATAGGAATGATCCACCGCCGGCATGATCACCGCCAGGTCCTGCCCGTAGGTGTATCTCTCCAGGGCCGTGCGCCGCAGCCAGATCGTGTGATCGTCCGAATAGCCGTGCAGCAGCGTGAGCACCCGTATAT
>CACZOZ010000329.1:0-3611 GCA_902782865.1 uncultured Eubacteriales bacterium | reverse complement strand
TGGTATGCCCCGGGCATCAACATCCACCGCACGCCCTTCGGCGCCCGCAACTATGAGTATTATTCCGAGGACGGCACCCTCACCGGATTGTGCGGCGCGGCAGTGACCAGGGGCACCGAGTCCAAGGGCATGCACGCCTACATCAAGCACTTTGTGATGAACGACGCGGACACCAACCGCAACGCCAACGGCGACGTCGCCGTGTTCGGCACGGAGCAGGCCGCCCGCGAGATCTACCTCAAGCCTTTCCAGTACTGTATCGAGAAGGGAGACGCCCAGGGCATCATGCTGACCATGTGCCGCGTGGGCTGGCAGTACACCTACGGCAGCTACCCCCTCATGACCGGCATTTGCCGCGATGAGTTCGGCTTCAACGGCTGCTACATCACCGACTACACCACCTCCATGAAGGGCAAGGGCTCGGACCAGTACCTGGCCGCCGGCGGCAACCTGGTGCACGCCACCGCCGAGCAGACCCTGTCCGATGTGAAATCCGGCTGGTGCCGTGCCCTGATCCGCGACGCCGTGCACGGCATCCTCTACAATACCGCGAACTCCCTGGCCATGAACGGCATCGAGGGCGGCGAGAAAGCGAAGCCCGCGGCCGTGCAGAAGGGCTTCCCGGTCTACAAGATCGCCCTGATCGCCTTCGACGTCATCGTCGGGCTCCTGCTGATCTTCGGCATGTTCAAGGTCTATTCAAAGTGCCGCATGACGGAGGAGCAGTTCCGGGACCGCAGGCGCATGACGAAGAAGGGCAGGATGATCCTCTGGATCGTGCTGGGCGTGATCTTCATCGCCATCGTGCTGATCTTCATCTTCTGGGCCTGGCCGCTGCTGGTGAAGGCGTTCAAGATCTGATACGATCCCTGACGCGGGATGTCTTTTCGGGGACATCCCGCGATCTGTTTAAAAACATTGGTCATTGTGTTTTGCCTGATCGATCCCGCGGATCGGACTGTATATGAAAGGACCGAGTGAACATGAAATGCTTTCTTGCGCTGCTGATCTTGATACTGCTGTGCGCCTGCATCCCCGCAGGCGCGGAGAACACGCAGGTGGAAAAACTGAAGATCGCTGTACCGCCCGATAAGACCCGATACATTGAGGGCGAGGCTTTCGATCCCGCCGGCCTTCAGGTGAACGCCATCCTCTCCGACGGCACGGTCCTGGAGGATGTCTCCTGCGAGTTCGACATCGGTGAGATCACTCCCAACGGCTCCTGTGTCGTGAACTGCCTGTACGGAGGGAGATCGGTCATGCAGGTCATCTTTTATACGCTGCTCGGCAACACAGAGCCCTATGCCGCCGCCGCGGTGCCGCGCATGGAAAACAGCCCGCTGGCAGGGAAGACCTATGTGTTCCTTGGCTCTTCGGTCACCTATGGCGCGTCTGCCGGCGGCGAATCCATGGTGGATCTCATCGCGGCGCGGCATGGCGCTGTCTGCGTGAAGGAAGCTGTCAGCGGCACAACGCTTGCCTCACCCAAAGGCGAGGGCAAGAGCTATGTCCGCCGTCTTGAACGGCTGGTGAGCGGCAGTGACTGCCCCGAGGCCGTGGACGCCTTCATCTGCCAGCTCTCCACCAACGACACGAGAGATCCCGGCCGATACGGCGAGATCACAGCGGACGATGTGCGTAACATGGACGCTTTCGACAAAACGACCACCTTCGGGGCGATGGAATACATCATCGCGCTGGTGAAGGAGACCTGGGACTGCCCTGTGGTGTTTTACACCAACTGCTTCATGGACAAACCGGAGTATCTCACCATGATCGAGGGCCTCGACCGCATCGCGGCAAAGTGGGGCGTCACAGTGATCGACCTGTTCCGCGACACGGCTTTCAATGCCATCGATCCGGAAAGGTATCACCTGTACATGGCTGACGAGATCCATCCGACGAAGGCGGGTTACCGCGACTGGTGGCTGCCTCGCTTTGAAGAAACGCTGCTTGATCTGGCCGCGGAATAAAGGCCTTCTCCGGAAAAGCCTTTAAGTTACGATGGATAATCCGCAGTCTGCGCAGGATCGATTGCGCGGGGGATATATGTCCGGTATGCTGAAGCCATCACGAGCCGCAAAGCGGCACTGAGAAGGAGGAACCCCTATGAAAAAGATCATCGCTCTCGTTCTTGCTGTTACCATGATCCTCACCCTGGCTGTCGGCGCGCTGGCCGAGGAAGGCCCCGCCGTGAAGTGGCAGCTGGTCGGTGTGCACGCTGAAGAAGGCGAAGGCGCCAACTGGGTGAACTGCGCTTTCCTGGTGAATATGTTCGAAGACGGCACCGTAGAAGTGGACCGCTTCCTTTTCCTGGCCGGCGACAACAGCGACTATGCCGCGAACACCGCCTATCAGGCCGGTTTCATGTCCGGCACCTGGGAAATGACCGAGCGCGACGGCCTGGAAGCCGTGAAGATCGATGTGCACTGCGTGGACGAAAGCGGCGCTGAGGTCAACGCCAGCACCATCTACGCCTATGAGAACTTCGGCGAGATCAGCTTTGAGCTGAGCTATCCCGTGATCGTCGGCATGAGCTACATGCGGACCGCGGAACTCGAGGGCGGCGAGGAGATCCAGTACACCGACAAGAACGCCTTCATCGCCGACCATTTCGTGGCGGCGGAATAAACCCACACCGCTCTTCGCAAGCCGGGATCGGGATGACCGGTTCCGGCTTTCTCATCACCGTACATGCCGTCATCTGAGGAGGAGATCCCTTCATGAAGCAGAAGAAGCAAGGTAAGAAAAAAGGCCTGATCTGGAAGATCCTGACCCCCGTTTTCGCGGTCCTGCTGGTCGTATGCATCGTGGCGATCCCGATCACCCAGGGGTATTCCGACATCATCAGCAACGCCCTGCACGCCAAGACCCAGAAGGTGGAAGCCGACCCCGACGCCAAGATCTACTACTGGACTGCCTGGGAGGACCAGCAGGCGCTGGTGGACCACGAGTATGATCTCTGCCGCCGGATCGAGGGCGAGGGCGCGGCCCTGCTCGTCAACCGCGATGATACCCTGCCCCTGCCCAAGGGCACCAAATTCACTCCCTTTTCCCAGTCCAGTTTCAACCTGATCTACGGCGGCACGGGATCCGGTTCCATGAACGCCTCCGACGCGGTCTCCATCCGCGCCGCGCTGGTCGAGGACTTCGGCGAGGGCTGCTTTAACGACAATCAATGGAAGTTTTACGCCTCCACGAAGTACAAGCGGGTCAACGCCGACACCACCGGCGGTTATCAGGCTCAGTATCGCATCAATGAGGTGCCGTGGGACAAGTATCCGCAGAAGCTGCGTGATACCTGGGCCGACTACGGCGATGTGGCGCTGGTGGTGCTCTCCCGTTCCGGCGGTGAGGGCGCGGATGTGCCCAACGGCCTGGAGGAACTCAAGGAGTTCATGACCGACGGCGACTATCTCCGCCTCTGCAGGGAAGAGATCGACATGTTCGAGGGCCTGGAACAGCTCAAAAAGGACGGCGTGTTCAAAAAGATCGTCGTGCTGCTGAACTCCTCCAACGCTCTCCAGCTGGACTTCCTGGACAAGTACGGCATCGACGCGGTGCTGTGGATCGGCGACGTGGGCATGACCGGCACCCTGGGTGTGGCGGAC
>CACZOZ010000328.1:0-4430 GCA_902782865.1 uncultured Eubacteriales bacterium | reverse complement strand
CGGATCACGGTGCCGTCCGGCGTGGAGCCCATGTTGTTGAAGGCCACGATGTAGCACAGGCCCAGCACCGATCCGGGGATCACGTAGGGGGCCATCATCAGCATGTCCAGGGCCCCGCCGGTCCTGCCGCGGCGGCGCACGATCACGTAACTGAGCAGGATGCCCAGCACCAGGATGAACAGTATGGCCACGGTGGAGAACACGAAGGAGTTGCGGATATTGGTGGTCAGGTTGCGCCCCAGCTCCGCGTAGTGCTCCAGGGTGAAGCCCTCGGAGAACACGAAGTTGGAGTAGTTGGTCTTCACGAAGGAGCAGAACACCACCACCGCCTGGGGCAGGAAGGCGATCAGGGTGACCAGGACCACCGGCAGGGTGATCAGGAACCGGGACACGCCTTTGAGCTCCGCGATGGCCGGGGGCCTCAGGGCGCTCATCTGGTAGTTCTTCCGGGCCACCCACCACTTCTGGATGAAGAGGATCAGAAGCGATATCACCACGATGATCATGGAGATGGCGCTGGCCAGGTTGGCGTTGCCGCCGGTCTCGGACAGGTACTCATCGTAGATCAGCACCGGCAGGGTGCGGAAATTGCCGCCCGCCAGGATGCCGGGGGTACCGAAGTCCGCCAGGGCGGTCATGAACACCATCAGGGCGCCGGCGGCGATGGAGGGCATCACCACGGGCACGGTGACCGTGAGCATGCGGCGCAGCTTGCCGGAACCCAGGTTCTCCGCGCACTCCTCCACGGACCGGTCGATGGAGCCCATGGCGCCGGACACGTACAGGTACACGTAGGGGAAGAGCTTCAGCGTGAACACGGCGCAGCAGCCGCCCAGCCCGTAGATGGAGGGCATTTTGAAGCCGAACACGCTGGACAGCCACTGGGTGACGATGCCCGCGTTGCCGAACAGGATGATCCAGCTGTAGGCCCCCAGGAAGGGCGGGCACATCAGCGACAGGATGATCAGCACGTGCCACACGGTCTTGCCCCACACGTTGAAGCGGGTCATCAGGTAGGCCATGGGCACGCCCACCAGCACGCTGAACAGCGTGGGGATCAGGCTGATCTCCAGGCTGTTCCACAGGGCGGAGTTATAGTACTTGCGCTCGAAGAACCGCCTGAAATTGTAGAAGGTGAAGCCCTCCTCCTTGGTGGAGAAAAAGCTGTTGTAGATCAGTGTGGAGAAGGGGAACACCAGGAAAAGCAGGAAGATCACGAAGATCAGCAGCTTCACCCAGAACCAGAAGTCCCGCCAGAAGGGGGTGCCGCTGCGCAGGCGGCGGTCATTCAGCATGAGAGCACCTCCTCGCTGTCCTTCCGGTACAGGCTCACCTGGGCGGGATTGAAGTCCACGAACACGTCCTCGCCCGCTTTGCGGACCTTGTCGGTGTCCTTGGTGTACTCGTTCAGCTCGATGGTCTGCCCGCTCTTTAAAAGGATCTCATACTGGATGAAGTCGCCCAGGAACAGCGCCAGGGTGATCTTCCCCGCGAGCCCTTTGTCCGCCAGGAACAGCTGCTCCGGCCGCGCGCTGAGGATGGCTTTCCCCGACCAGGCCTGGTTGACGGGCATGGAGAAGGTGTATCCGCCCTCCACGGTGACCCGGCCCTCGCTGCCGGAAGATGCCACCTCGCAGTCGATGAAATTGCTCACGCCGATGAAATTGGCCACGAAGGGATTGGCGGGCTTGCGGTAGATCTCCTCCGGCGCGCCCACCTGCATGATGTTGCCCTCCTTCATGACGGCGATGCGGTCGGAGATGGCCAGGGCCTCCTCCTGGTCGTGGGTCACGTAGATGGTGGTGATGCCCAGGTCCCGCTGCAGTTTTTTGATGGTGGTGCGCATCTGCACCCGCAGCTTGGCGTCCAGGTTGCTCAGCGGCTCGTCCATCAGCAGCACCGAGGGCTCGATCACGAAGGCGCGGGCCAGGGCCACGCGCTGCTGCTGGCCGCCGGAGAGCTCATTGGGCTTGCGCTGGGACAGGTGGTCGATCTGCACCATCTCCAGGGCCTTCTTCACCCGGGGAGCGATCTGGGAAGCGGGCACCTTGCGGGCCTTGAGGCCGTAGGCCACGTTGTCCGTCACGTTCAGGTGGGGGAAGATGGCGTAGTTCTGGAACACCATGCCGATGTCCCGCTTGTGGGCGGGCACGTTGTTGATGACCCGGTCATCGAACAGGATGCGGCCGCCGTCCACGGTGTTGAAGCCGGCGATCATCCTTAAAAGGGTGGTCTTGCCGCAGCCGGAGGGCCCCAGCAGGGTGAAGAACTCGCCGGGCTCGATCTTCAGGCTGATGCCGTTGACCGCCTTGAAATCACCGTATCTTTTGACCGCTTCCTCGATAATCACTGCGTGGCTCATGGGACTTAACCCCTTTCTCGTATCATGATATCAAAGGGTGCCCCGGCACGGCCGGAGCACCCTTTCAAGGTCTTGTCGGATCATTCGGTGATGACATCCTGCCACTGCTCGACGATGTCGGCCTTGTGACCGGCGGCATAATCGAAGTTGTAGGTCATCAGGGTGATCTCGGAGAGCTCGGGCAGGCCCACGGGCTTGACGTCGGCGCGGATGGGACGGCGGCCGTAGTCGGCGTTCTGGGCGGCCTGGCACTCGGCGCTGAGCACGAACTCCACGAACAGCTGGGCCAGCTCCAGGTTGGGGCAGTCCTTCACGATGGCCACGCCGTCGGGCACGGCGGAGGTGCCGTCGGTGGGATACACGATGCTCAGGTGGCCGGTCTCGCTGTCATGATCGTACTGGATGGCGGCCTTCTCCAGGGTGACGCCGATGGGATACTCGCCGGAGTCCACGTTCTTGTGGGCGCCGGAGGAACCGCTCTGGATGACCAGGTTGTTCTTCATCTGACGCACCAGGTCCCAGCCGGCCTTATAGTCGTCCGCTTCCTCGCCGTAGGTCATCAGGATGGTGCACAGCTGGGTGAAGGCGGAGCCGGAGGAGGCGGGGTTCGCGAAAGCGATCTTGCCTTCCCACTTGGGATCGGCCAGGTCCTTCCAGGTCTGGGGGATCTCATCGGCGGGCACCAGGTCGGTGTTGACCAGGAACACCATGGGCAGGGGGCTCTCACCGATCCAGTAGCCTTCGGCGTCCGCCAGGCTGGGATCGATCAGGTCCATGCAGGAGGGGATGTAGGCCTGGAAATACTGCTTGTAGGCGGCCAGGGAGTCGGCGCCGCCGCCCCAGAGCACGTCCGCCATGGGGGCCGCGGATTCGGCCGCGATGCGGTTGAGCAGGTTGCCGGTGCCGTCGGCCACCACTTCCACCTTCACGTTGGGATACTTGGCCTCGAAGGCGGTCACGCCGGCGTTGAGGGGATCGGCGTCATGGGGGGAGTAGATGGTGATGCTGCCGGTGTAGTCCGCGTCGGCCTTCTCGGCCAGGGCGCTCACCAGGGAAAGGGCCATCAGGGCGGCCAGGACAAGAGCCAGGATCTTCTTCATGATACAGTTTACCTCCTCATGATATGATATGATTCTGCGCGGCGGCGGTGCCTCCGCTTGGATTGGCGGCATTATAGCATATCCGGGGCGATATGGCAATGATTTATCGCCCGGGCCCGCGGTCGATCCGGTAGTATTTGAAGTCCCCCTCCTCGCGCACGAAGGAGAACCCCGCCTTCTGCAGCACTCTCTGGCTCCGGGCGTTTTTCAGGAGCGTGTCCGCGGTCAATACCGGGATGTCCAGGGTGTCGAACACGTATCTCACGGCCGCCCGCTCCGCCGCCGTGCCGATGCCCCGGCCCTTGTAGGCGTCGTTCTTGAGGCACACGCTCATCACGGCGCTTTCCCGGGGCCGGATATCCTTGAGCAGGATCTCGCCGGCGGTCTCGCCCTCCCACAGGATCGCCAGGGGGAGGCGTGAGGGATCCGCCTGCCGCCGGATGTATCTTTCCACCCACGCCTCATCGTAACGGAAGGGCATGTATAGGTCCGCGTCGGGGCACAGGGCGGGATCGGACTGGTATTCCTTATAGTAGCGGCGGTACATGTCCGGCGTCATGGGCGCAAGGCTCACGCTGCCGGGCCCTGCGGGGCCCAACGGCAGGATCAGGTCATACCGGTACTCCGTCGAGTCCCTGTCCGCGCCCTTGTTCCTGCGCCCGGGGAACTCCCCGGTCCTCACCATGCCGAGCTTTTCCATGACGGATACGCTCGCGGTGTTTTCCGTGTCGCAGTGAGCGGTGAAGTGCCTGATGCCGAAACGCTCATGGAAGCGCGTCATCATGGCGCCGGCGGCCTCGGCGGCGAAGCCCCGCCCCCGGTATCCCTTCGAGATGATCCAGCCGGCCTCCCAGGCCCCGTCCCCGCGGTACAGGCTGACGGCGCCGATGTGCTTTCCGTCCAGGATCACCGCGAACTCAAAAAACTCCGGCTGTTCCTTTGCCCATTCCGCCCGGGCCCGCTCAAGG
>CACZOZ010000327.1:0-2497 GCA_902782865.1 uncultured Eubacteriales bacterium | reverse complement strand
TACCACCCCTCTTAAATGAAGGGTACGTTGTTTTGTGTTTGTCGTTTGCGCCGTGCGCTGGCGGCGAACGGATACGCCGCCGGCCGCACACGGTCTTGTGCAACAGTCGATTCCAGAGTTTTTAAAACCCTGCTGTTTTATTCCTTCCCTCTTACCCTTTCTTTGTTGTCTCTGTTTTGCTTCTTAACCATATTTTTCCGGTTTTTAGTATTCTGGCGCTGTTGCTTGTGCAACAGCGCCTTGTCATTAAACGATCAGATCAGGAAAGCTTTCTGCAGCAGCGGGAAGTAGCCGATGAAGAAGACGACGATCAGTGTGACGATCACGGCCAGCAGGACGATGTTCTTGATCATGCGGGCCTTGGCGGTGCGCAGGCGGCTGTCGGCGAACTCCCGATCGCTCATCCGGCCGTACCGGATCATCTTGAGGACCGAATAGATCAGGTAGACGGCCAGCAGGCCCATCAGCGCCCACAGGGCGATCTTGTAGACGGGGGTGCCCACCTCGAACTTCACGTCATCGCCGCCCAGGCCGTTGACGGCCAGGGAATTGGCCTGCTGATACAGCACCCGGTGCATGGCCTCGCGCACATAGGCGCGGCACCAGTTCTGCTTCACATCGGAGAGCTTCATCTCGCTGGTGGACAGGATCAGGTCACCGCCGGCGGCCAGGTACTTGTCGATCATCTTCACGTCCATGGCAGCGAGGTAGTCGGTGATGAAGATGCCCTTGAAGCCCCACTCCCCGCGGGTCACGGTGGTCAGCAGGGGATAATGATCGCCGGTCCAGGTACTGCCGATGCGGTTCATGGCCAGCATGATGCCCCGGGCGCCGCCGTCCTCCACACCCATCTGGAAGGGCTTGAGGCAGATCTCGCGGATGGCCTGCTCCTGAGCGAACACGGCGACCTGGCCGTACGCGCTGCGGTTGGTCTCCTGGTCATTGAGGGCGAAGTGCTTCATGTAGACATACACGCCTTTTTTCTGCACCTCGCGGATGATGCCGGCGGTGATCAGGCCGGACTGGACGGGATCCTCGGAGAAGTACTCGAAGTTGCGGCCGGAGAAGGGCGTGCGGTGGATGTTGGTGGCCGGGGCGTACCAGCCGGCGGTCTTCGTCAGGAGCGCGTCCTCGCCGATCAGCTTTCCGAACTCCTCCGCCAGGGCCTGGTTCCAGGTGGCCGCCAGGGTGATGGTGCGGTTGTAGCCGAAGCCGTTCTTGCCGGTGATGAAGTTGGAGATGCCCGCCGGGCCGTCATACTCAAAGGTCTTGGGCTTCTGGATGGCCTCGATGGCCTTGGTGCCGTAACCGGAGTTGTTGAACAGCAGGTGCTGCTCGGAGAGCTTGGTCTGGTTCATCAGATCATCCCACTGGGGATCGTCAAAGGCCTTGCCCTTCATGGAGACCAGGGTGAGGGGATTCTCCACCTCGGCGCCGTACACGTAGTCTTCCTTGGCCGGGAAGGGCTGTTTGGCCAGCTCATCCAGGTCCACGCTGTCCGCGCCGCCCCGGGCGAAGGCCGCCGCCAGGTCATCCGTGATCACCGCGGTGCCCACGGTGCCCTCCGCATCGGTGCACTTGGACAGGCCCGCCACTTCCTGAGTGGAATACCGGATGCCATTATCGTCCATGGCCGCCCAGTTGCTCCGGGAGAGATAGGCCGCGCCGGGGAGCTCGGCATTGGCGAACTGATTGGTCACCTTGGCGCCGGTGACGGATGTATCCAGCAGCTTCAGCTCCGCCAGATCGAAGGAGCCGGTCATATCGGCCCTGCCGGGAACACTGAAGCCCTTGGCGGCCAGCACGTTGTTCACGGCGTCATGGGCGTCCCGGCCGGCGGTGACATAGTAGGTGCCCGCGTCAAGGATCCAGGTCTTGTTGGCCACGAAATCGTAGGAGGCGATGTCCTTGAGGGGGAAGGTCACGGTGATTTTTTCGCTCTCGCCCGCTTTGAGCTCCTTGGTCTTGGCGTAGCCCGCCAGCACCACGGCGGCTTTCTCCACGCCGCCGGCGATGTAGGGGGCCTGGGCGTAGATCTCCACCACGTCCTTGCCGGCCATGCTGCCTGTGTTTTTCACGGTGACCGTGGCGGTGACGGCGTCATCTTTGAGCTCCGCCTTGAAACCGCTCCACTCAAAGGAAGTATAACTCAGGCCGTAGCCGAAGGGGTACTGCACAGTGGAAGCGTAGTCGAAACCGCCCACGTTGGCGGTGCCCATCACCGCGTCCTCATACCGGGTCTCATAGTAGCGGTAGCCCACGTAGATGCCCTCGCCGTAATTCATGTAGGCCTGGCCGGTGGGGGTGCCGTCGGCGTTCAGGAAGCGGAAGTCGCCGAAGTTCTGCATGGCGGGCGAGGACAGCGCGTCATAAGCCCAGGTGTCCACCAGACGGCCGGAGGGGCTGACACTGCCGGCGAAAATGTCCGCCACGGAGGTGATGCCGTCGGTGCCGGAGCTGGCGTACCACAGGCAGGCCTTGACACCGTACTCATCCT